>CAYXTQ010000015.1:10443-13386 GCA_964467845.1 uncultured Methanosarcinales archaeon
AACAAACACTTATATATTACTCCTAAATTGTATCTACTCTAAAGTACTCTAAAATTATTAGGGCAGTGGTGGCTCTCCTTCAAAAAAGCTCTATAAAATGGTAGACCAAGGTGAACTTGAGAAAAAGTTAGATGTAGGATTAAGTGAAGAAGAAATAAAAAAATATGGTT
Source organism: uncultured Methanosarcinales archaeon (assembly GCA_964467845.1). Classification (GTDB taxonomy): domain Archaea; phylum Nanobdellota; class Nanobdellia; order Woesearchaeales; family CAYXTQ01; genus CAYXTQ01. The sequence goes on from CAYXTQ010000015.1 coordinate 10,614, forward strand.
TTGGTAATGAAAAAAATCTTGAGGAGGTTGTAAGGGATCATAAGCATACTCCTACTTGGAAAAAAATCCTAAATTATGCAATTGGTATAGGAGCTATGGCTGCTTCTTATGCAATTATTGGTCCTATTGGTCCTGGAGCAGCATTACTAGGATTGATTAATGATTATGTAAATTGTAAAATTAGAAAAAGAGATTTTCCTTCAAGACAGTTTAGGAATATAGCATTAACTTGGGCATTGTTTGCAATACCTGGAGTTTATGCATATAAATTTATGAATTCTGTAGTAGATGTAAAGACAACAAGCGGTTTTATTAAAAGAGGAATTATGGAACTTTTTGGATTTCTACCTGCTTTCGGCATTGTAACAAATGCGATGAGCTATCCTATAGAAAATTTGAAATTTAAAGGACTTTATAATGTTAGTTTGAAAAAGGTTTGGTGGAAAAATTACAAGGCTGCTCTTAAATATTTCTCAATACCTGAAATGCTTATAGCACGTTATATGCCGCCACTGATGCAATTCCCTCTTTTATTAGGGCTAAGGACATTGTGGGGAGTAACCTTTGGCTCAAGATATGTTAGAATGGTTGATCCTTATCTGTATGAACATAAGAAGATACAAGGAAAAAATATCTATGAATGGGGAAAACAATTTGGTATAATTCCTGGAGAAGGCCGTGGAAAACCAGTACATGTTGATAAACCAGAAGAATACAAAAAACAAAAAAAAAGCCTTGCTGATAAAGTAAAAAACAAACTAAGTTATCTAAATCCATTTAATAATTATCAACTTCAGCCAGCATTAGCTTATGATTATCACAGATAATCATGCTCAAGTACACCTTGGGACAAGCAGCCCTGATTTATTCAGGGCTTGCTTGTTTACTCTTTAAAAAAATTTATATATACTAACCCTTATCAACTTTAAATAAGAGGTGATATTATGTCAGAAGAAAAAAATCCTTTTGTTGGAATTGGTGCTTCACTTGGAGGAATTTCAGTTGCAATAGTTGCCATTGTGCTGATATTTGCAAGTAGTCAAGCTTGGGTTCTAGCACCAGTTATAGGGTCTCTTGCATTATTGGGAATATTCCTAGGCTATTTTGCAAGTAAGAAAAAAAAATAAAAAATAAAGATATTTCGTCTCTCGAATATAGTAATGACGGCAAAATGCAAAAGTATATAAATAAGTTCTCAAATAATATTTATAATCAAATAGAATATAAAAAAAAAAAAAAAAAGGTGATATGTGATGGGAAGTGTGGTAGCTAAAACCGGAATAAAGAGACAACCTGGCTATCTATATTTTGTTGACAAAAAGGGAAATGCCGCAAGAGTCAACATGAAAAGGCCAGGAAAACCGTATAAAAAGAAAATTGAAGTATTAGTAAAGTGCGGAGTTAAGAGGAAAGAGGGATATCTATACTACATTGACAAGAAAGGCAGTGTATGCGAAGCCAAAATGCAGAGAGGCGGAAAAAAGAGAAAGAAGTAAAATATTTTTTATTTTTTTTTTTTTTAATTTTATTTTTATTGTTTAATTTTTAATTATTGATTTTCTCTATATTGAATTATATAATATTGTTTAATAAACTTTATAAACTCTAAATAAAACACTTAGGGATATTGGGGGATATTTAATGTTCAAAAACAACTTGCTTTTAGAATACAAAAATAAAATAGATTCAGAACTAAAAATATTCCTGGAAAAAAAAAAAAAAAATGCTTCTTTAATAAATAAAAACATAGAAAACATTCTGCTTTACCTTAAAGACTTCAACCTAAGAGGCGGTAAACGAATTAGGGGAATTTTAACAATAATAGGTTATACCTTATTCAAAAATTACAATAAAGAAATTGTAAAAGCAGCAGTAGCAGTTGAATTAATGGAATCCTTCTTTCTTATACATGATGATATTACTGATAATGATGAACTTAGAAGAGGCTCTTTAACCTTACATAAACAGTATGAAAACCTCTACGCAAAACAAGGAATAAGTTATGCCCTAGTAGCAGGAGATTTACTCTGCTCTCTAGGAAATGAATTAATTGCTAACCTTAATTTTAACCAAGAAAAAAAAATAAAATCTTTACAGATATACAATCAAGCAATTACAAAAACATGTTATGGCCAGATTTATGATCTTTTGTTAGAAAAAAAAAAAATAATTACTGAATCTGAACTCTCAAAATTGCATGAATTTAAAACAGCACATTATACAATTGAGGCGCCATTAAAAATTGGAGCAGTTCTTGCAAATGCTAAAGACAAGGATTTAAGATTAATTGAAAAAATCTCAATTCCGCTGGGAAAGGCATTCCAGCTAAAAGATGATGTTCTTGGAATTTTTGGAACAAAATCTAAACTTGGAAAATCCCCATTATCAGATCTAAAGCAGGGAAAAAAAACATTATTGATATTAAAAGCATTACAAAAAGCAGATAATAAACAAAAAAAATATTTGTTAAAGCATCTGGGAAACAAACAATTAACAAACAAAGAATTAAGCAAAATAAGGAACATTATTATTAAAACAGGCTCTCTAAACTACTCTTTAAAAATAATAGGAAAATTGGTGGATGACGCTAAAACTATAATTAAAAAATCAAATTTTAAACCACAATCCAAAAAACTATTGTTGGATATCGCAAACTATATAGCAATGAGGTCTTACTAATGCTAGAAAAAATAAAATCTCCTGAAGACCTGAAAAAATTAAACATAGAATCATTACCGGAATTAGCACAAGAAATTAGAACTTTAATAATTAA
>CAYXTQ010000016.1:0-10389 GCA_964467845.1 uncultured Methanosarcinales archaeon
GGTTGATATAAAAACAATTGATAGATTAAATATTGATTAAAAAATAAAAAAAAAACATTTATATAATAATTAGACTTATAGTTAATAAAATGAAACTATTAAAAAAAAAAAGCTGCTATGAAGAAATGGATAATCATAATTGTAGTTATAGTTGTAGCCTATCTTTTATTAAAGAACTATTTATTTAAATAAGTTTTTCTAGGTTATCAATAAACCTTTTGAAATCTTCTGTTTTAACACAGGCACCGCAGGCATATTCATGACCACCACCATAGCCGTTAATGCCTACTAAGGCTTTTTCTAAGATTTTTGATAGTTTTATTTTGCTATTACTTCTTAGGCTGCATTTTACTTCTCCACTTTTTTCCCTGCCTATTAATATTACTTTATCTGGGAACCTGTATAACAATTCATTTGATAGATCTCCAGTGAAAGACATTTTTTTAACAGTGTACGTATAGACTAATATTTTTTCATCTGTTACAGTATTTAGAACATTATTCAATATGCTATCATATTCTTTTTTAATTTTTATATACTTTTTATATATATAAACACCTGCTGCTGTTTTTTTATCTAATATCTCAGAAGGATCTTTAATTCTTGTCAATATCTTAACGCATTTCATTGTGTCTTGGGTCTTACCTTTTAAAACAAAAGAAAAAATTCTTGATAATTCTCCTAGTTTTGTATTAAATAAAATATCACCAGGATCATTTATGCCTTGTGGTAATAAGTCAGGATATTTTTTTCTAAATTCTTCAATAAAATCTGGCAAAAACCAGTCACCTATTACTCCAGTGGTAGATATCCATAAATCTTTTTCTGTTACTTTATAACATATATAAGACACAGGGATATTATCATTATTTTTTGATCTTGGGTTAAAGTATTTTACTCTGTCAAGTTCAATAGGGCTATGATGGTCAATCCATATCACAGGAACTTTCACTTTATCTACAAAATCCTGCTCAACTAAAGCGATATCTAAAATAAAAACCTTATCTGCTCCATACTCTATAACTTTTTTGATGAACTTATTGTCAATTCTTGGATATGTTTTAACTACAACTCCTTTTCCTTCATTTATATAACGGTATAAAAGCAAAAAAGAAGCCAAGCCATCAGGATCGTCATGAAAGAAAAATATAGGTTTAGAACAGTTCTTAAGTTCTTCTCTGATTTTTTCGTAGTCTTTTTCTGTTAACATTTTTAACCTAGATAAAAAAAATAAAAACAAAAATTAACAGAATGTAATTTTAATTTAATTTATAAATTTATGGTTTTTTTTTTTTTAATGTAAATAGAAATTGAAGTTATATAAAAATATTGCTTAGTTTTAAAAAATTACACATTTAATATAATATAATTCACATAAAGTTCTAATGCATCACTTGCTGTTTTTCCTTGTATCATAGCATTTTCAAAACGTTTTTTAGATTGAATTTCAACCTTTCTTCCATATACTTCACAGTGGATATGATTTCCTTTTTCACGTTCATGGTATTCAAATTTAATGTTATCAGGAGGATTTAGCTGATTACTGATGTTTTCTAGAAAATCTGAAATATAACTTAAATCATTATCTAATTGATAAAGTACAAGCTTTTTATTTTTGTAACCTTTTTCACCTATTTTAAGAAGTTTTTCTATAGTAACCCATGCTATTTTTTCTTCTAGGTTTTCTTTTTTTTCATTTGATGATAAAGTTTCTTTTGGCTTATTTTCTTCTGGTTTTGTTGATATTATTTCTGATCTTTTTATTGTACTATAAAGAGCTGCTCTAATATAAGCTGTTCTTATATCTTGTTCACTATAAGGAAATATGATATCTCGTGGTTCTTTTAATTCTTTTAGGATTGCAAATTCTTCAAATGGTTCTAATAAATTTTCTTGATTAGTATCCTTTTTTTTAACAGATGATCTACCTGAACTGTACATTCTTGCATTCCCCCAACTATTTTTATTAAAAAAAAAAATTAAACACAAAAAATACAATTACTGTTCTAATGCAAAGAAAATAAAAAAAAAACAAAAAGCTTCTGCTACCCCCAATTACTTTATATAAGTAATACTAATATATAAATTTTTTTGCTGTTTTTTCTGTTGTAGAAAATATATATTGGAGAATATAATTAGGCTTTAATCCTTTTCATCCTGAATATGTTTTCTCTTTCCATCTCTTCTAGCCTAAAGGTGATAAATTTTTTTGTTTCTTCCATTCTTGGTATTACTACAAAATCTAAGGCATTTACCCTTCTTTTTGTCTTTTCTATCTCTTGTAGTAATCTCTTTAAAGATGTTTCAATTTCAGCTACTTTTACTATTTTATGTATAACATTATTATAAGCTGCTGCTGCCTCATCTATTTTAGAGCTGCTTGATATTATGCTATAGCCTCTGTCAAAAAGACCTTTTTCTTGATAAGTGTATTCAATTTGTGGAACTATTACTCCCATAATATTTTTTGTATGCAGCTTTAAGTCTCTTTTTTCGCTTACGCCTAAGGCTAATGCCTTAATCTTTAAATCAGATTCTGCTGCTCTTGCTATATTCATTTTCCTCAATGCTTTTCTATACTCTTCAACTAATTCTTTTCTCACTGTCTTGGCTTTTTTCAATACTTCAAAGAATTCTAAGATTAGGCCATCTCTTTTTTTTTTTAATAAATCATAACCAGATTTAGCTAGCTCTATCCTTTTTTTTAATTTTATTAATTCACTTCTTGTTGGCTTTACTTCTTGTGCCATTTTTTTAATTCATTTCAATATTTAATTAACCATCATAGGTGTTATACTAATCTTCACAACTATTTCTGCACTTTTTTTTTTTTGGTTATTTTTTTTTTAAATTTTTTTAATAATAATTTTTAAAAAAAAAAAAATATTGGTGCAATTCCATATTTAAGACAAACATAGTTTGCCTACTGTGTTTGTGCACCTAATGTTTTTTTTTTTATTTATTTATTTATTTTGTTATTGAACTTGTTTTTATTGAAATTTTTGATTATTGATTTTTTTTTTTTTTATTCTGCTTTTTTTTGTTCAAACTTTGCTTTATAGTATTTCTTCTTTATCTCCGGGCTTATCCTTGTTAATTCTTCAGGAGGTATTTTGCCAAGTAAATCCCAGCCCAAATCCAATGTTCCTTGAATGTTTCTGTCTTCATTTCTTCCCTGCCTTACAAATGTATTTTCAAATTCTTCGGCAAATTTCAAGAATCTTTTATCTCTATCGGACAAAGCTTCTTCTCCAACTATTGCAACAAGGCCACGTAAATCTCTACCTTCTGCATAACCTGCATATGTTTGATCTGAAACTGCTTTATGGTCTTCTCGAGTTTTTTCTTTACCTATTCCTAGGTTCATTAATCTAGACAAGCTTGGCAAGACATCTATTGGTGGATAAATATTTTTTCTATGCAACTCTCTGCTTAACACAATCTGGCCTTCAGTAATATATCCTGTTAAGTCTGGAATAGGATGGGTTATATCGTCCCCAACCATTGTTAATATCGGAAATTGAGTTATTGATCCTTTTCTTCCTTTAATCATTCCTGCTCTTTCATAGATAGTTGCTAAGTCAGTGTACATATATCCTGGGTAACCTCTTCTTCCTGGAATCTCTTCCCTAGCAGCTCCAATCTCTCTTAAGCTTTCACAGTAATTAGTCATATCAGTCAATATAACCAGAACATGCATATCATGCTCATAAGCTAAATATTCTGCTGCTGTTAGAGCCATTCTTGGAGTAATTAATCTTTCAATAGCAGGGTCATCTGCCAAGTTAAGGAAGACTACTGCTCTCCTTAAAGCTCCTGTTTTTTCAAAATCCTGAATAAAGTATTGCGCTTCCTCGTTTGTAATTCCCATTGCAGCAAACACTATAGCAAAATCTTGTTTTTGGCCAATTACTTTTGCCTGTCTGGCAATTTGTAAAGCAATTTCGTTATGAGGTAAGCCAGATCCTGAGAAAATTGGAAGCTTTTGGCCTCTAACTAAGGTATTCATTCCATCAATAGTAGATATTCCTGTCTGGATAAAATCAGCTGGAAGATCTCTAGCATAAGGATTAATAGCAGCTCCAATTATATCCATCTTTTTATCTGGAATAACTTCTGGACCGCCATCAATAGGTTTGCCTGCTCCGTTTAAAATTCTTCCTAACATCTCTTTTGAAACCCTTAACTTAATTGTATCTCCTAGAAATTTAACCCTAGAATTTTTATCTATACCAGAAGTACCTTCAAAAACCTGTACTACAATAATATCATCGCTTGTATCTAAAACCTGACCATTCTTTATACTGCCATCAGGCAACTTTATACTAACTAAATCAGCATAACCTATTGGTTCTGTTTTTTCGACAAAAACTAGTGGACCAGCAATCTTTGTTATTGTTCTGTATTCTTTCATAATCATCACCATTATCTTATTTTGCTGAATTCAGTATCCATCTCCTTTGAAATCTTATCCAAAAGTGCTTTATAATCTTTAGTGAACTTTAGATTAGCAATTTCATCCTTTGATTTCATTGATAGTAATTCCTGTACACTAGCCCCACCTTCTAAAGCTGAATGAGCTAACTCATTATACCTTAAGATTGTTTTCATCATATCATATGTCTTCTGAAGTTCACAGTAAGTATCAACTTCGTGGAAAGCATTTTGTTGCAAGAAAAATTCTCTAATCATTCTTGCAACTTCTAAAGTCAGCTGCTGTCTTTCAGGCAAGGCATCAGAACCAACCAACTGAACAATTTCCATAAGTTTTTCTTCTTCCTGCAAAATTGTCATAATTTTGTCAATTGATTCACGCCAGTCAGAAGCAACATTATCTATGAACCATGGTTCTAAGATTCTTAAATAAAGGCTGTAAGACGTAAGCCAGTTTATAGCAGGGAAATGTCTTCTTTGAGCTAACCTTGAGTCAAGTGCCCAAAATGTCTTAGCAACCCTTAATGTGTTTTGAGTAATGGGCTCTGAGAAGTCTCCTCCAGGAGGGCTTACAGCACCTATTATTGAAATAGAGCCTTCATTATTAGTGCCTAAAGGAATTACTCTGCCACTTCTCTCATAAAATTCACTTATTTTACTAGCTAAATAAGCAGGATAACCTTCTTCACCAGGCATTTCCTCTAATCTTGATGAAATTTCTCTCATTGCTTCAGCCCATCTTGATGTTGAGTCTGCCATTAATGCAACACTGTAACCCATATCCCTGTAATACTCTGCTATTGTAACTCCAGTATAAACAGAGGCTTCCCTTGCTGCTACTGGCATATTGGAAGTGTTAGCAATAAGAACTGTTCTATTCATAAGGGGTTTTTTTGTTTTTGGGTCTATTAATTTCGGAAACTCTGTTAAAACTTCTGTCATTTCATTGCCTCTTTCTCCACATCCAATATAAACAATTATATCAGCATCTACCCATTTTGCCAATGTTTGCTGGCAAACTGTTTTACCTGTTCCAAATCCGCCTGGAATTGTAGCAACTCCTCCTTTAGCTAAGGGGAATAATGCATCATAAATTCTTTGACCAGTAAGTAAAGGTACTGTCGGAGCTAATTTCTTATTGACTTCTCTAGGAACTCTTACAGGCCATTTTTGCATTAATTTTAATTCGTATCCATTATCTAAAGTTCCAATTACATCCTTTACAGTAAATATTCCTGATTTGATGTCTTTTATTTTTCCTTTTAAATTTGGTGGAACTAATATTTTATGTATTATTGTATCAGTTTCCTTAACTTCTCCTATGATATCTCCACCTTTAACTTCGTCACCTTTTTTCACTGTTGCCTTAAATTCCCATTTTTTATTTTTGTCTAAAGCATCTGCTTCAATGCCTCTACTAATAAAGTCACCTCTCTCCTTTCTAAGTATAGGTAAAGGTCTTTGTATACCATCATATATTGACCCCAATAAACCAGGGCCTAGATCAACAGTTAAAGGTAGTGCTGTATTTTCAACAGGCTCTCCAGGCTTAATTCCAGAAGTATCCTCATAAACTTGGATAACTGTTTTATCCTCTACTATCTGGATTACCTCTCCCATTAATCTTTCCTTTCCTACTTTAACTACATCATACATTCTTGCTTCAAGGCCTTTAGCAACAACAACAGGCCCAGCTATTCTATATAATGTTCCTATTTTTCCCATAAGTCAACACCTATTGATTTTATTATCATTTTTCTTAGATTTTCTTCTTTTTCTTCCTCTGAAACAATAACTGTAACAGGCTTTACAACTTTAAAAAGCCTGCTTCTAGTTCTTTCAGATAAACTGTCAACTGTTTTTGGACTTGTTATTATAATACCTACAGTTGGATCATTTAATGCAGAGTTAATTTTTTGCTCTATGTCTTTATTAAGATCTACAACTCTATTTATTCCAGCCAGTTGAAAGCCAACTGTGAATTCGCTTTCTCCTATAACAATTATTTCACTCATTTAAACCACTAATTTTTTTTCTATAAACTCATCTTCCAAGCCAAGCTGTTTGGCTTTTACAATATTCCTAATATTCATCACTTCAATATCTTTAGTAAACATGTAATGCAGTATTGAGGACATTGTAAGGGGTGTTTTATGGGTAGACAGTAAAGATTTGCCTATCAAATATTTATCGAGATTTAGCTCAATATCGATTAAGCTATCTCCAATGTCTTTTGGAATAAAATCCTTATATTGTGTTTTTCTTAATATATCAATTACTTCTTGAATATTTTTTGCATCAACCATTTTTCCTATATACTTTTTATCTAAATCGCTTCCAGTAAATATCAAATATTGCATTATTTTTTCTTTTTCAATATTTTCTCTTTTTAATCTCAGTATTGTTTTTATGTTTAATATATCTATTTCAGATTGCAAGAAAAGTTTAAATTCTTTTTTTCTCCTTGGTAAACCTTTTGACAGTTTTAATAATTCATTGTAATAAAATTTGTCTAGTTCATTTTCTATATCCATCAAATTATTGGTTTCATTAAATCTTTTGACTAATTCTTTAAAATTTTCCAACTCTAAAAATTTTAATTTTTTTAAGATTTCCTCAACATTTCTTAATTTTAATAAACTAACCAAGAAATTTTTACTGAAAACCCCTGCAGGTACAATTAAACTCTCAACATATTTATCATCGGCATTGCTCACTATACCCCTTAAAATAGTTTTAATATTATGTATGTCCCATCTTTTTAAGTAAGTTTCAATTACAAATCTAAGCTCCTCATCTATACTTATTCTTCTTAATTTATTAAAAGTGTCTACTAAATTTTTATTTAAAGCAAGCTCTATCAAATCAACCCCTTTATGCTCTATAGCCAACTCATCAATCTCCTTTTTATACTCGCTATCCTCCAAATATTTTATTATTTCATTTAATTTCATCTTTAATAATTTTAAATATTCATCCTTGCTTATCAGCTTACTTCTCATAGCGCATACTCTAACATAAGTATAAGGATATATCCTTACCCGTATTCTCTTTCCTTTTTTCTTTTTTCTTTTTTTTTCCATCCTAACTAAATAATATTTTTGATATCTCTGCTAATTTTTCTTCCTTAACGTTATTTAGCATGACATCATAGTTGTAATCTACTCTAATTGATTCATCTTTATTTTCTGCTATTATTCCTCCAATTATATCTGACTTAATGTACTTGTTTGATGGCAAAAAATTTTTATCTTTTTCATTGCAGTAGACTTTCTCTACTTTAATTTCCTCATTTGCCTTGTTAATTAATTTTTCAATAATCCTCTTTCTTTCATCCTTGTTTTGATTAATGAGTTTTTCTCTGACTTTAGTAAAAACATCGTCTATTATCTTTTTCTTTTCTTCCAATAATGCTTTTTGTGCATTAAGCTCAGTAGAGGATATCTCTTTCTTTTCAAGCACTTCCTTAATATTTTTTATTTCTTGGTCTATAAGCTCTTTCTTTTTTGCTATTTTTTCATCAATTTTTTCAAAGATTTTTTTTCTTTCTTCTTGTGCTTCCTTGATTATTTTTTGAGCATCTTCTTTAGCTTTCCTCAATAGTTCTTTCTTTACTTCTTCTAAAGTCATTTTTATTCCTCCTGTTGCAAAAATGATAATTTTAAAAAAAAAAAAAAAAAATGCTCAAAAATAAAAAATTCTTTTATTTTCGGCACCCACTGCGTGGGAAAACTTAACCTGCCATTCCTATTATCATAATTGCAACTACTAATCCAAAGATAACTATTGTTTCTGGAATAACTGTTAATACAAGGCCCTTACCGAATAATGTTTCTTTTTCAGTCATTGCTCCAATAGCTGCACTTCCTATTGTTCTTTCAGCCCATGCTGCTGCAAAAGCAGTAGTTGTAATAGCAAGTGCTGAGCTCAAAGCAATTAATGCTGTGTTTAAATCTACCATTTTTACTTAACCTCCTTCTTGTTCTATGCCAAATGGTTTATATTCTTGGCCACCACCATGATAGAATTTTGTAAAAAATTCCACATAGTGCAGCCTTAATGCATGCAAAAATGAAGTTAATATTCCAATTCCAATATTGATTATATGACCAATTAATAAAATTAATATTCCAACAATTATCATTAAACCTCCTTTTGAAAAAAAATTTTCAACAAAACCATTTATAACAATTGCCAGGCTAACTGAGCTTAGGCCAATAGCCATTAACCTTGCATAAGACAGCATGTTGCTAAATATGGCTGGTAGTTCAACCAAGCCTTGTATTCCTTCGCCTTTATATAACATTACTATTGCAATAAATAAGGTAATATAACCAATTATTGGTTTTACTGCTAAATACTTTGTATAAGAAAGTGCTAATAGTGCAACACCTATTTGTAATATAATCCAAGCTATTTTACAAAAAAAAGCCTTTAAAAAACCATGGGACTTAAGCTCATTATAAAATCCTATTATTAATCCTAAATTAAGATGCATAACACCAACGGCTACAGCTAAATATAACAATTGAGTAATGTCATGTGCTCTACTTAAGATGTGCGGTAACTCTATTCCAAGTAATTCTTCTGCACCAAAAATTTCACCAAACAATGCCCCAAATATAATTGTTCCTATAGATGCAAAAATAAGGATATCAATTAAAGCATTCTTCATTTTTTTTCTTATTAATAAAAATGCTACCAAACATACTAATCCATAACCTATATCTCCTAACATGAAGCCAAATAAAAAAGGGAATGTTAAAAACATAATAAAGCTAGGATCTAATTCTTTATAAGAAGGTAAGGTGTATAGGTACATAAAAAACTCATATGGTTTTATGGGTGTTTTGTTTTTTAATTTAATTGGTACATTTTCATCTTTACCTATTTTTTGCACTTGCATAAACAGTTTTTTATTAGTTAGCCTGTATAATCTGTCAGCAACATTTTGCAAATTTTTTGCAGGAACAAAACCAATAATCGTAAATGTATTTGTCGTTACTCCGAATTTTAATGGAGCTTGTGCCTTTTCAATCTCTTTTGAGAGTAGATAATCACCTGCTTGCATTAGCTTATTATATTTATTTTTTAGATTTTCAATCTGTTTTAAGAGTTTTTCTTTTCTAATAATTAGTTCATTTTTTTTTTCTATAATGTCTTTTAACATTCGTTTAGAATTGCCTGTCAATTGTGTAGCTATGCTTATATCAACTGCCTTAAATCCGTTTTTATCCAAACATTCATTTACCTCTGACTTCTTATTAATATCTACGAATAAAGCTATTAATAGATTACCTTCATAAATATTAGAAAACAATTCGTATCTTTTTGTAATTTTTTTTAATTTCTCTTCAAAGTTTTTATCTCCTATAAAACCAACAAACCAGCATATTGATTTATATTCAGTAAAAACCTCTGGATTTAAGTTTAAAGCAGCTAAATAGTTTAATTGATCTATCTTTACTTTTATATTATTAAGTTTCTCATCAATTTCTTTCAATTTATTTAATTTATCCAAGACAGTAGAATGTAACCTATTAACATTTTCCTTTATTTCATTAAAAATATTTTTTCTATATTTTTCAATAAATTTACTTGCATAAATAATGTCTGGCTTATCTAAGTTAATTTTCAGATGGTCACAAACAGATCTTAAGGTTACCAAGACTTCTGATAGCTGTTCTGATTTTTCCAACGGGCTTCCAATATTTAATTCTTCTGTTCTCTTATGATCGACAATATGCATAATCTTCAGTCTATGCAATTCTCCTATGGTTTTTTCCATCTTTGTTTTAGGTCCTATTATCAACAGTTTACTCATCTGTTCTGGCTTCATTTTAAATCATGCTCTTAAATTCTTTTAAAACAAAATCAATAGCTTTTTTTTTTTTTTTATTCTCAAATCTCAAAATAATTATAATCTTAAACTCTTATAAACAAAAAAAGTTAAAG
>CAYXTQ010000016.1:10399-12696 GCA_964467845.1 uncultured Methanosarcinales archaeon
AAAAATCAATATCTTTTTTTTTTTTTTTATTTGCTTTTTCTATTAACTTATCAATTTCTTTTTTATTTTCTTTTATTATTTCTTCTTTGATTTTTTTTAATCTTTCCTCTTCTTTCTTAATCTCTTGGCTTTTTTTCTCTTCTAGCTCTTTTTCTTTTTTTTCCAATAGCTTTAAAGAATCATGCCTTGCTTTGAGAATAAGCCTTTCTTTCTCTTTTTCTGCATTCTTAATGATATCTTCTGCTTCTTTTTCTGCTTTTTTTATTTGTTCTAAAATATTTTGATCCATGCTTCTACCCACAAATGTTTAATTAGAGTTAATAAGGTTTTAGAACTATTTATAAATTTTTTTGTTTTTTGTATTCATAACATAAAATAAAATAGTGTTTTGTGCTGAGATTTTAGAGTAGGGCTATTATTTATAAAGCTTATTATTATTTTTGTAGATTATATCAAAATCTTTATATTTAACAATAATAAAAACAAAAATTTTATATACTTTTTAAAAAATTTATTTTATAAAAGTTTAAAGAAGGTGATAAAATGTTATACTATGCTTTAATGGTAAGTATTTTGGCTTTAGGATTTGCTTGGTGGACTGCTTCTAGGATTATGAAGAAGGAAGAAGGTACTGAAAAGATGAAGGAGATTAGCGGCTTTATCCATAAAGGTGCTATGGCATTTCTAAATAAAGAGTATAGGGTAATAATAGTGTTTTTGATTGTTGTTGCAGCTCTGCTTTGGTATTTAATTGACTATAGACTGTCAATAGCTTTTATTACTGGGGGAATATTTTCAGCTTTAACTGGTAACATTGGAATGAGGATTGCTACAAAATCAAATGCTAGGACTGCTTTTGCAGCACAGAAGCATTTGAATGATGGTCTTAGAGTGGCGTTTTCTTCAGGAGTTGTTATGGGTTTATGTGTAGTTGGTCTTGGAGTACTTGGTGTAACTGTGTTATATATGATATTTAAAGACCCGAACATTATTTATGGTTTTGGTTTTGGTGCTTCATCTATTGCTTTATTTGCTAGGGTTGGAGGAGGAATTTATACAAAGGCAGCAGATGTTGGTGCTGACTTAGTTGGAAAGGTTGAAAAAGGAATTCCAGAGGATGATCCTAGGAATCCTGCTGTTATAGCAGATAATGTTGGTGATAATGTCGGAGATGTAGCTGGGATGGGTGCTGATTTGTTTGAAAGCTATGTTGACAGTATAATAGCTGCGATGGTGCTTGGAATGACTGTATTTGCAGCTTCTCGCGGAGTTTTACTCCCTATTGGCATAGCTACAATTGGGATTATATCTTCAATACTTGGAACATTTTTTGTCAAAACCGGAAAAAAGGCAAATGCTCAGTCTGCTTTGAATAAGGGTATTTTTGCAGCATCTATAATTATGGTTGTTTTATCATTCCTATTAATTTATTTTTATGTTAAAGACCTTGGAATTTTTTATGCAACTGTGGCTGGTTTAGCTTCAGGTATAATAATTGGGCTGGCAACAGAGTATTTCACATCAAACACTAGAAAACCAGCAAAATCTATAGCAGAAGCAGCAAAAACAGGAGCAGCAACTGTTTTGATTCAGGGTTTATCTATTGGAATGTTATCAACAATAATTCCGGTTCTTTCAGTTTGTGCTGCAATTTTAATAGCATATCAATTTGCTGGCTTGTATGGAATAGCAATAGCAGCAGTTGGAATGCTATCTACTTTAGGAATTACTTTGGCAACTGATACTTATGGACCTGTAGCAGATAATGCTGCAGGAATTGCAGAGATGGCAAAATTAGGCAAGGTTACAAGAAAAAGGGCTGAAACTTTGGATGCTGTTGGTAATACAACTGCAGCAATGGGAAAAGGATTTGCTATTGGAAGCGCAGCTTTAACTGCATTAGCTTTATTTGTATCTTACACACAAGTAGTCCAGAATTATACTGGTGTTAAATTAGCTATAGATGTTACAAATCCAACAGTTATTGTAGGTTTATTTATTGGAGCATTAATTCCATTTGTAACGTGCGCATTATCAATGAAAGCTGTAGGAAAAGCTGCATTTGAGATTGTAAATGAAGTAAGAAGCCAGTTTAAGAGAATAAAAGGCCTTATGGAAGGAAAGGCAAAGCCAGACTATAATAAATGCATTAGCATTAGCACAAATGCTGCTTTAAAACAAATGATTTTACCAGCATTATTGGCAGTTACTGCACCAATTGTAATTGGATTGTTGCTTGGATTAGAGGCATTAGGAGGTTTATTGGCAGGAGCTACTGTAACTGGTTTCTTGCTAGC
>CAYXTQ010000017.1:0-12315 GCA_964467845.1 uncultured Methanosarcinales archaeon
AAATTTTAATTTTAATCTTGAAAATGTTCTATTTTCAATGATTTTTTTTTTTTTTTATTGACTTTCCCCTTCTAATCTTAACACATTCTTTAAAGAAATCAAAGCAACCTCCAACTGCTTGTTAGTCGGCTCTTTAGTTGTTATCTTCTGGATCCATAACCCAGGCATAGATAATAATTTAATTATTATATTCTTCCTGAACCTGTCAGTTAGTTTTAACAATTCATATGATAATCCGATGATTAAAGGCAGCAATAAAATCCTGCCTAAAAATTTAATATATAGATTAGGATTTGCAATCAGGGAAAAAACCAATATAGAGATTATTAAAACAAGTATTAAAAAAGAAGTACCGCACCTTGTATGCAGTGTTGAATATTTTTTGGCATTACTTAGTGTTAAGGATTTACCATCTTCATAACAGTTAACTGCCTTATGCTCTGCTCCATGATATTGATATAATACTTTTACATCCTTTAACAAAGATATAAAATAAATGTATAAAATCAGTATTACAATCCTTATAATCCCGTCAATAAGATTAAACATAAATCCTCTAGAAGAATGTATAAGTTTTGTCAGGTAAAGCGGTAAAACAATGAAAAGGCCAATAGCAACTATAAAAGAAAGCAGTATTGTAAAAAAAAAATCTTTTTTTTTTATTTCTTCCCCGCCTTCTACTTTCTCTGCACTCCAGTTTAGTGCCTTAATCCCGATTACCAGCATCTCTATTAAATTAACAACGCCTCTTATAAAAAAAAATTTAAAGAATTTTGGCTTTTCCTTAATTTTTTCGCTCTTTGAGATTATTTTTTTTTTCCCCCTAACCGAAATATTATAGTAATTAGGAGATCTCATTAAAACCCCTTCTATTACTGCCTGTCCCCCGATAATTATTTTTTTTCCCATTAATCTCTCTTGAATAATCTCTTGATTTTATCCTTGTTTGCAACTATGATTAATGTTAAAACTATTGCTATCAAAATAATGGATGCCATAAAAGGCGTCATTAATGCCTTATCTGAAGTTCCGACAATACTGCCTGTAATTTTGCTTATGCCCTGCTCTGTTTTTTTTAAAAAACCCCTGTTGTCCTCTATAGGAACATCTTCAATAATTCCTTCTGGTAATTCTACTTTATAATTTCCTTCCGGAACCTCTTTGGATAAGTCTATTGTCATGAACTCTCCTGGCCTAAGTTTTATTTTTTTTTGTATAATATACTCATTATTTTTGTCATCTTCTAAAATAATAACATTTTTTTTATTATAATCAATATTGCCGATATTTTCAATATAAATTATATCACCTTCTAGAGTTGCCTTAAGTTTTTCATATTCCTGCATTGTTACTATATCCTCAGCCAAAACATCATTTAAGAAACTCCTTAACCTGTATTTACCAGGCATAGCATACATTTCAAAAGTGTATGATAAGGTTGAATCACTGCTAGCAGTTTGCATGTATATTTTTCCATTATCAGGATTGATTATTTCAAAATTTATTATTCCGTCCATTAAATCATTTGCTTGGTCAAGAAGTTTAATCCTTATTTCCAAGGTTTCAGATGGTATAAACAAATCTTTATTTAATTCAGTCTCTATTATTGTTGGAATTGGATTAATTTCTAGTTGAATAACCTCTTTTCCTTTATTACCATATTTATCTTGGGCAATAATACTGATAAAATGGGTGTATGACTTAATATCACTTGGTATCTTTAAGCTATAATCAATAATTCCATTTCTTACTGTAAAAGGTATTGTTTTATTATCTAAAATTAATGTTACATTTGCCTTATCTACATTAACATCATATATTTTTTTTACACTGCCTTGTATATTAATCTCTTCTCCGGGATTTGCAGTAAATGAGCTTTTTGAAAGAAATATGTTTAACGCATTGCTTACAGTAAACAAAGCAGAAGGTGCCTCATCTATTATATATTCTTTTTGTGATTTTATAACAAAATCAAGATAGCATTCTCCTAATAGCTCTTCAAATAAAGCAAAATCCGGAATATCAATATTTTTGTTTATATTTGCTCTTAAAGATATTGGTGTTGCATAATACTCAAATGTTTTATTATCACACACAATACTTACTCTAAAGAACCCCTCTATATCATTTTCCTCAAGTATCAAAGCACTAGCAGATAATTTATCACCAAGATTAAACTCTGATTTATCCAAGGTTACACTTATTCCTGCAAGAACACCTGGAATTAACAAGAACATTATTAATATTAAAAGGGTTTTTTTCATTATTTTTAGTTCTATTAACTTTGATATATAAATAGTTTACTGAAAATAAAAGTGTTGTTGTTATTTTGTAATGCTCTTTCGTTCTTTAAACTATATAAAACCTAATAACCAAAAGCTTTAAATACATGTAAATATCTTTAAATACATATACATACAGTAATAAAATGCCTAAAAAGAGGATAACACTTTCAGTTGATTCTAAAGCTTATGATAAATATAGGGATTATTGTGAAAATAGAGGTATAATCCTGTCAAAGCAGGTTGAACTCTTCCTTAAAAAAGAATTAGAGAGGATTAAGTACGAAGATGACTAAAAAAAAGGTAACACTCTCTGTTGATTCTGGAATTTATGATAAATACAGAGATTATGCGAGAAAAAAAGGAATAATTCTTTCAAAGCAGGTTGAAATATTTATTAAAAAAGAATTGGAGAAGATTAAGGATGAAAATAAGTAATTATGACAGAAGATTATATTTAAATTACATTTTCATATTTATTTTTCTCACTGTTATTACTTTTGGAGCTTATTTTTTAAATAGCGAGATTACCAATAATAAATTAACTGGTTTCATAATTTTTAATGAAAGCAATACTTCTGGTTTTAATAATGAAACAGAGCCTGATATGAATATAACAAATATAACCATAGATAACACTACTACAGATAATCAAAGTGTAATAAATATAACAAATGAAACATTAAACTATACTGAATTAAATATAAGTACTGATAAGATTGCTAATCAAACAAATATAACAGAGATAAATGAATCTGCTATTAATGAAACACTTTCTATTACTCCTGACAATTTAACAAATATAACAGAAACTGACAAATCAATAATTTTAAATGAAACACTAAATCAAACTGAACTTAACAAAACTATTGATATTGTTAACCAAACAAATATAACAGAAGTCAATGAAACATCTTCTACCATTCCTTATAATTTGACAAATATAACAAAAACTAATGAAACTTTGAATAAAACTGAAGCGCAAAACACAACAACTAAACCTGTGAATAAAACAGAGACAATAATACAATATCAGGCAGAGATAGGCAAGCCAGTAAAATGGGTTAAAAAAATTAAATTGGATAAAGCTGTAGAAAATATATCTGTGGAGCTGCCAGAAAATATAGAAAACGTTAAAATTTATAAATTTACAGATGGAAATAAATTTGATATAAATATTGACAAGATTAAGCTGAATAAAAGTGGAAAACACATTCCAATTGCCCAAACAAACCTGATTACAGGCTATGTTGTTCTTGGCTATAAGGAAGATTGGCACACAAAAATTTTGGACTGGTTAAATTATATATTAAACCATATATTTAAAAAAATAAAGAGCATTACAGGATTTGCTGTTTATCAAGCAGAGCAAACTAATTCCACAGAACTTGTTATAGAAGAAGAAGTTGAGGAAATAGAAATTGAGTATTATACTGAAGCTCCTCAAGTTTTAGAGAAAGAAATTTCTTCATATAAAAAGCAGATAACAGTTTATTCTGATGTGCATTATGAGAATATATTAGCATATACAAACATAAAAGAAGCTACAAAAGACTCAATTAAATTATACAGAATTACACAAGGTATAAGAGAACAAGTACAAATAATTAATTACACAGATACAAACAATAATTCATTAATAGATAAGATCAGCTGGATAGTTCCTTCATTGTCTAATGAAACCTATGAAGTTGAAATTACAATTTTAAATATTCAAAGCTATCCAACTGTTGGTGGTAATTGGATTGTTATGTTTAATACAACAGGAACAGCTGACTTGAAGATTACTGCAATGGACGGAACAACCTGGTCAAATGAAAATGAAGATAATGACTTAAAGTTCTTAGAAGTAAGGTGTGGAGATATTGTAAAAGAATATGAATGGATTAATAACTCTGTATTTATTGCTAATTATTCCTGTGATGAAATTGGTTATGAGGTAAGTAAAGTTCTAACTGCTGGAAAACATAATTTGATGTTTGAATTTGGCGATAATGTTGAATATGCATATAATCAAGCAGGTTGGTGGAATAGTTCTTGGCAATACAGAAAGGAGATAAATGTTTCAAACACTTACGCAGACCTTACTGAATACCAGATATTGTTGTATGTTGATACATCTGGATTAATAACTGCAGGAAAAATGAATAGTGATTGTAGTGACATAAGGTTTACAAACAGTACAGGAGGGATAATTCCATATTACCTAGATGAAAATCCTGGATTTGATTGTAACGAAGATGATACATTGATTTGGATACAAACAGATGTTTTAACCAATAAAACAAACACCACGTTCTATATGTATTATGGAAATTCTGGTGCTAGTACTTTGAGCGATATGACTGATGTGTTTAACTATTCTAAACTGAAAACAATCTATTATACTGTCGGTGAAAACGTCTATGATGGACCTATTCAGGTAGTAGCATACAGGGATAATACAAATGTAACTGCTACAGGTAAGAGTGTTATTTTGAATGCAGGTAGAACAGCCAATTTTACAACAGCACAATATGGTGGAACAGGCGCTTCTTATCTAAATGTTACATCTCCTATAATTGGTGGTGACAATGATACTACTGTTGGTGCTGAAATAAATCCAATAAGCTGGGCTTCTAAAGAATTTGTAATTGGCAATGGTAGGGGTGCTTTCGACCTTTATTTTTATTCACCATTTGAAAATATATATATTGATTGTTATGAAGCAAATACAACTGTAGGCACATGGGGGGTAACACGAGATAATGCAACCTGTAATAAAGGTACAGCATGCTCAGCTACAATTCGCAACTGGACATCTGGTAGTTCAATTTTCTGCAATTCAACAGCTCCATTCTTGATGTTTGTAGAAAGTGGTGCAAACGCAAATTTTCCTGTTTATCCCATGTCAAATGATGTTTGGGGAATATCAGATAGTATAATTGCAAATGCAAAAACCGGGGTATTAATACAAGAATTAGGAAGCGATGGAACTAATACAACTGGTACAAGGAATATAGCGTATAGAATAGCAAAAACTGATGGTATTGATGGAAGTGGACTTGCTTGGCATATAATAGCAGACCAAGTTGCAATAGGTGGTAATGCACATGCAGATGGTGATGGTAGTGAAAATGCAGTTTACAGTCCTGAGTTTGAATTAGAAAAAGAGTATTATCTTTACAAAGCAGGTGACTATGTTGCTATAGCAGCTACCAGAGTAAATACAAATTGCACTCTTTATACTAATGGAGGTTATGCAAATATTTCTAATATGTCTTCTGGTACTAAGGATTACCCCTTTCCAAGCAATGTTGATATTGGCACTGGAAATGACATCCAAAAATTTACTGCTGGTGCAAAGGTAGTATGCAATGCAACTTGGGGAGGTCATTGGGAAACAATTGGAGATGATGAATCAACATTGTTTGGAATGAAATCAGGTAGACAATATGTTTATCCTGAACCAACGTATGTAATTGGTAGTGAAGAAACACCATCAGATACAACACCACCAACAATCTCCAACCTCAATACTAATGCTACAAACTTAACAAAGAGGTATCAAACAGTAAATTTATCTGCTATCTGTGATGATGAAACAGGTGCAGGACAAATATGGTATTCTAAATACAATCAAAGTATTTATTATAATTCAACACCTGTTAATTATTTGGATAATGTAATTTACACATTCAATATAACTATTGATGAAAAAAGAGGAACAGATGTTAATTTAACTATTTATTGTAATGATAGCTCAGGAAATGAGGCAACATTTGCTGGTTGGATTGGATTTACTGTGAATAATACACAACCCTCTTATTCAGGTAATCCATCTATTAACAACACATCTCCCAGTAAACAAAATACTATAAATTGTTCTTTAGTTGGCGCTACATTTAGTGATATGGATAGTGATACAGAAAATACGCCTGCTTATATCTGGTATAGAAATAATGCAGAAATAGGTGGGGCAACATCATCTACCATATCATTAACACCATATTCATCAAATGATAAATTTTTATGTGGAATAAAAGCTTATGATAATTATGATTATGCTAATTTTTATGTAAATTCATCCAATGTTGCAATAATTGATAACAGAACTCCAAGTTATTCCAATAACAGAACAAACACAACCTCTCCATATAATAATGATTTGGTACAAATAAATACAACATGGACTGATAATTTAGAATTAAGCCATACATGGTGTGGTAATAACTTTACTGGAACATGGATTAATGAAACACCAATTGCAAGAACTGGTTTAACATCTGTAAATCATACTAATATAACACAGTTTACAGCAGGAGTTGGTAAAACAGCCTGTTATTATTGTTATGCTAATGATACAAGCAGTAATTTTAATTCTACTCAGTTAAGTTGTATAACATCAACTGCATTGGGTTCTCTTAATACAACATTACTTTCACCAACTGGCACAAACAGTCAGCCTCAAAACCAGACCTTCTTGCTTAAGGCAAATGTTACATGTGTTGGCCAAGCAGGAGCAACATGCGGTGTAGTTAATGCAACTGTAAGGTATAATTTAAGTGCTAACCCAGATACAAAGATACAAGGAGATAACACATACACAACTCCTTTTTATACAGTACAACCAAACCCACAGACATGCGGTTCAATGAGTTCTGGTGAGGCATGTAATTTAACTTGGGCGGTTAATACTACAGGCAATATTGGAGATAGTTATAAGATTGATGTGAATTTCACTTCAGATATTGCCTCAAACAAAACAAACTTTACAACAATTAACATAATATCTCCTGTAATAAGCATTACAATATCAGATGCATTAACAAATATACAATTTAACTCTTCACTCAGCCCAGGAACTACAAATAATGCTGCACTCAACAATTCAGACAATGCATATAATATAACTTGTAATTATGAGCCAGGAAACTGCAATATATCCATAAAAGGTAATGATAACATTGTAACTGGTCCTAATACTATTGGTATAGGTAATGTGAGCTGGAACAAGAAAAATGATCCAACAGATGAAAAAAATCTTACAACTAGTTATAATATTATAAATGCTACTCTTTCACACTTACTATCCCAGCTTATATACTTCTGGATAGACATTCCAACTAGCCAGGTAGCAGGAGACTATAAAAGCAATTTTACTATTCAAGGCCAGCCAAGTTAAATTTATTAAAAAAAAAAATAGAAAAATTTAAATACTTGGAAAATGGATAATTACATCTATAAAAAAAAATGTACAAAAGAGGCGCTTTAAGAACCTATATACTTATTTTAGCTTTTGTAATCTTATTTTTCTCATTATTTTATTCCTATAAAAATCAAACTTCAGAAATAACAGGCATGGCAACTACTTCTACTCAAGTAGGTAATCTTACAGTAAGCATTGCAACATATGTTTCTTGTGCATGGAGTGATGCTGCATTAAATGTAAGTTTTGGACAAAGCCTTGATCCAGGAAGCCAGCATAATGCTACTCTTAATTATAACACAACTGGTGGCCTAGGAACAGCATACAATGTAACAGATAGTTTATTAAGTAACGTAGCTGTAGATGTAAAAGTTCAGGGAAGCAACTTAACCTCAGGAACAAACAAGATTGCTGTTGGCAATATTACATGGGACAGCACTAATCTGCTTAATACTACAAATTTAACTTCAACTGATATAAGCATGAATATTACAAATGCAACTAAACTTCAAAATTCCTATGACACTTCAAATCTAGTTGTTGATGCTTTGGCAATAGGAAGCACAGCACATTATAGGTTTTGGCTAACTATTCCAAATGGTACAGTAGCTGCTACTTATACTGGAAATTATAGTATGCAATGTTTAGAGAACACGTAAAAATGAAAAAAATAATATTCTTATTAACATTGTTTATATTTATTGTTAATATAGCTTATGCAGATGTAGGTGTTGGATTGTCACCTTCAAGAGTAGTTCTTGAGGTGGAGGGTGGCAAAACACAACAAATTGATTTACTAGTTTTCAATTCTGGTGATTATCTTATGGAGGTTGGTTTAAGTAGCGAGGGTGATATAGCAGATTTCACAGAAATTGAACCAACAAGCATTATAATTGAGCCTGAGCCAAAACCCCAGGCTTTGCCAATTAAAAATGGTAAGACATTTATTGTAAAATTTAAGCCACCTGCAACAAGAGAGTCTAAAACATATACAGGCACAATCTCTGCAACAGGAAAGCCTACTGGTGGCTCTTCATTTGGTGGAAGTGTTGGTGTTGCAACAAAGGTTGAGTTAATTGTAACTCCAACTGTATCTATGTTTGCCTTTATAACAACAACACACATCTTAGTTGCTGGTATAATCATATTGTTGATAATTATTATTCTATTGTTTAGAAAAGCAGGTTTTAGATTTAAGATTGAAAAGAAATAAATATAAGTAGTTTTATATATCAATCTATGAAAAAAACAAGACTATTTTTTTTTATTCTTATTATATTATTTCTCATACAGGTGCTTGTATACAATATAGCTGTTAATTATTTTCTTATCACTGGCAAATCCACATTTAGTGGAGATTTTTCATTTAGTGTATTACCTAGAGTAGAAGTTATAAAAAATAGATTTGATGGTGCTACAACTGATTTCCTATCTATGAATAATACTGAATTACAAAGCATAGAAAACATGACTTTAGAGAAAGGTGCTTATGGAAAAATATTTTTTAATGAGAGGATTAATTTAACGCAAGATGCTGAAGATAATATTGTTGATTTAGATAGTAACGTAAATATTTCTTATAACAGAATAGAGATTAATACTACAAAACTTACAAGTTTAAACAAATCAGCAACTTTGTATTTATATAATTTAAGCTTTGAAAATCCAAGAATATTGAGAGATGGTGCTTTGTGTCCTTCCTCTATTTGTGAGATAATAAGTTACTCAAGCGGAAATTTAATATTTGCTGTAACCCACTTTACAGTCTACTCTGCAGAAGAAACAACTGAAGAAGTACGATCTCCAGAGGGGGCAGGTGGTGGCGGTGAAGGTGGTGCATATCCTAAAATAATAGCTGAACCTAGACCTGATTTCACACTATCCACAGATTTGATTAAGGTTTCAATAAAACAAGGAGAAACTAAAAGAAAGGTTATAAAAATAATAAACACCGGAAATACAGTTTTAGATATTGGTTTGGATTTGGGATCTATAAGTGAGTTTATGGTTGTTAGTGAAGAATCATTTTCTTTAGAACCAGGGGAGATTAAAGAAATTAATATAGATATTTTTGCAAGAGAAGACGAATTTCTAGATGTTTATACTGGAAGGATAATTATACAGAGTAGTGCCGGATTAATTAGGATAATTAATGTTATAATAGAGGTAAAAGAAAAACAGCTATTGTTTGATATAAGAACAACCTTGTTTGAAGAAGAATTAAGACCAGGAGATGATGTAAAGGCAAATATCATAATAATTAATGAAGGTGATGTAAAACCCGTAGATGTTTTTCTTTACTATGCAATCAAAAATTTTGAAGGAGATATATTGTCATTCAGAGAAGAAACTCTGGCTATAGAAGAATTTAAAGTTGTAGTAAGGTCATTAAAAATACCTGAAGACACCCTTCCTGGTAAGTATATATTTTATTCAAAGATTTCTTATGGAGATATTATTTCAGTAAGCAGTGAATTATTTGAAGTAATAACCCCTATAGAACCAAAATTATCCAAGAAAGCAAGAGATTATGTTACTTTTATTATGGTAATTATTATGATTATATTTTGTATAATGCTTTATTTTGAACACAAAAGAACTAAACAGTTGGGAGGATTAATTAAGAAGATAACAGTAAGGGATTTAATAGAAAAAGGTTTAATTAAAAGGGAGGAAAAAGGGAAAAAGAAAGAAGAAATAAGGATAAAGTTATTTAGATAAGATTATTTAAAAAAAAAAAAAGGAGGTAAAAAAAAAAAAATGTTTGCAGATATTTTGATTTTGGTTTTGGCGTTGATAGCATCTTTTTTTGCTTTTGAGATTGGTGAGAGATCAGCCAGGAAACTCTCTAGAAGTTGGCATTTAATCTTCGCTGCCGCATTAATTTTAGCCATGGCAAGGGTTATAGATATTTTAACAGGATTGCAGCTTATAACTCCTGGAAAAGTAATAACAATAATAATAACGATATTAAATGTTGCGTTTGTTGCATTATTAGTACTAGGTTTTTGGGTGATGAGGAGATGTATCAGGGATGTTGATGGAGAACTAAAAACTGATGGGAAACTAAAAATTAGAAAGGCTTAATCTGTTGACTAATTAGGCTACTATACTTTGGTTATATATCCTGAAAAAAGAGAGAGAAAGTAAAGAAAAAAATAAAATTATTCCAACCCTAACCTTTCATCTATCTCAGAAGCAACATCCTTAAGATTTCCGAAATATTTAAATATT
Organism: uncultured Methanosarcinales archaeon; assembly: GCA_964467845.1. Lineage (GTDB taxonomy): Archaea > Nanobdellota > Nanobdellia > Woesearchaeales > CAYXTQ01 > CAYXTQ01. The sequence continues at coordinate 10,705 of CAYXTQ010000017.1, forward strand.
AGTTCATTTAGTGAACTAATTGGTTCACAATGAGAACAGATGTAATATCTTTTGTTATGGGGTCGGAGAATAGGAAGAAGATAGTTAAAACAATATTTGAATATCCCAAGAGGCAATGGAGTTGTTCTGCTTTAGAAGAATTAACAAAAATTTCTCATGCGACTGTTTTTAGAACCTTAAACGGATTAAGAGATTTTGGTATATTAAAAAGTATTAAAATAAATAAAAAGGATATAGTATACGAGCTGGTTAAGGATTCTCCTTTGTCAAAAGAATTAAAAAAAATAATAAATATTGAAAAAATAACAACAAGGAAAATTGTAAACAATTTTATTAATATGATTAAAAAAAAAAAAATATATTCTGTCATTTTATATGGCTCTAGTATAATAGGAAGTTTAAAACCTGAAAGTGACATAGATGTGTTAATTATTTTAGATAAACATGATAAGGATTTAGAAAAAAAGATATTTGATATAGCTGCAAAACTTTCATCAAAATTAAATAGAACAATTTCTACTGTAATTATGGACATACAAGAAATAAACAAAGAAAAAGATACCCAATTTATCAAATCTGTTAAAGCTAATATGGAGGTAATTTATGGAAAAAAGCCATTTTGAACAAGCAAAATTATGGTTAGAAGGTGCAAAGTACATAGCAAATTATCATTCTGAGGGTAAAGATAAGTATGCAGTAGCTGTTTCAATGGCTATTCATGCAATTATTAAAGCCAATGATGCTTTAACTTTTAAATTTATGAATATCACAGCCAGACGTCATGATGACGCCAGAAGATTATTTGAAGATCTAATAAAGAAAAATTTTGTTAAATCAGAATATTCAAATTACAAACAAATAATACAAGATGCTATTAACAATAAAGCAAAAGCAGAATATAGGGGTGCTTTTTTCAGTAAAACTGATTTTGAGGAATTAAAAAAAAAAGCAGAGAAATTTATAAAAATGGCTGAAGAAATAATTTTATAATGTAAAAATATTATTATTTTTTTTTTTTTTTTACTCCAACCCCAACCTATTATCTATCTCAGAAGCAACATCCTTAAGATCATCACATGCTCTTTCAATATCCTTCTCAACCTCATTTATTAAAGACTTTAAATTATCAACCCTGAGCATATACCTATTTCTTTCATTAACTACGAGGCCAGACTCCATTAACTTATTAATATGATGTATGACGGTTCCTCTGCTTAAATTAGCCTTGGCAGCAATCTCATCTGACCTTAAAGGTTGCTTTTGTTTTGCAGCCTTTAAAAGCTCTATAAATATCCTAAAACAACTCTTATCCTTATCTCTAAGGTTAAATAACCCTAGAGAAGTACCCAGCCATTGTAATTCCTGGTTAATATTATTAGTAGCAGGTTTTCTAATATTTATTATTGTTATTCTTCTATGGAAGAATCTCATTATATTATGCCTTTAATAATGATAAATATATAAATATTTTGTTTATTTATATGCTGTAGTATAGAAATATTTAAATATTAGTTGACTTTATTTTCATTCTGTTGATTTAAAGTCAACGAAAACGCTAAGGAGGTGGGAATAATTTTTTTTTATATTATTGATAATTAATTAAGGAATGAT
>CAYXTQ010000018.1:0-11481 GCA_964467845.1 uncultured Methanosarcinales archaeon
TGATGTTGCTCGTTCAATCCAACAAACAAGTGATGGGGGGTATATTGTTGCAGGTCATGCATATTCGTTAGGCGCTGGATATGAAGATTTTTGGATAATAAAACTCAACTCTAGTGGGGACATCGAATGGCAGAAGGTTTATGGAGGAAATGGAGAAGATTGGGCTTCTTCGATACAACAAACAAGTGATGGGGGGTATATTGTTGCAGGTTACACCGAATCCTTTAATGTTAAGTTTCAAGATTTTTGGATTTTAAAATTATCATCAGACGGAAATATTGAGTGGCAAAATACCTATGGAGGTGGTGGTAGCGAATGGGCTTCTTCGATACAACAAACAAGTGATGGGGGGTATATTGTTGCGGGTTTATCTGTTGGTTCTTTCTCCTCTGAAGGGGTTTGGATATTAAAGTTATTCTCAAATGGGGATATGGAATGGCAACATATTTATATAATTGATATAAGCTATGACGAAATGCCTGCCATTCAAGAAACAAGTGATGGGGGGTATATTGTTGCATTTACCTCAGATTTTTCAGTTTTGAAGTTGAATTCAAGTGGGGGTGTTGAATGGCAACGAACCTATGACGTGAGCTTTGATTACGCTTGGTCTATTGATGAGACAAATGATGGAGGATATATTGTCGCAGGTTACACCAATTCCTTTGGTGCAGGAGAGTTGGATTTTTGGATATTGAAACTTAGCTCAACAGGAGATATTGAATGGCAGCGTACCTATGGCGGAGGCATCAGTGATGTTGCTCGTTCAATCCAACAAACAAGTGATGGGGGGTATATTGTTGCAGGTTACACTGAATCATTTGGTGCTGGAGAAAAAGATATATGGGTTTTAAAGCTTTCCTCAAGTGGGGGTATTGACTCCTCCTGTGGGTTTATAGGAAACTCAAATACCACAGTTACAGATACATATATTACACCACAGGATACAAACATCACCCCTCAAGATACTAATATTTCTCCTCAAGATACTAATATTTCTCCTCAAGATACTAATGCAACTGTAAATCTGCTCTGTAGTGCTTCACAAACATGTTTTGATTCTGTGAAAAATGGAGATGAAACAGACATTGATTGTGGTGGTTCTTGTCCTAAGTGTGAGGATGGTAAAAATTGTTTAAGCAGACATGATTGTATTTCAAATTTCTGTAATGCCCTGAATAAATGTGGATGTATAGATTATGATAGTGATGGTCATTCAGATATTAGATGTGGGGGTGATGATTGTAACGATAACAATGCTTCTACAACAAAATGTCCTGTTTTGTTGGTTCATGGTTATATGATTATAAATCCGAATGGAACTTGGTATATGATGAAAGATTGGTTAAAAAATGATGGTTTTGCTATCTATGAAATTGATTTAGAACCTTGGATTTTGCCTGCGAATGGAGATATAACCAGTTATGCAAGTAAATTGGATAATGAAATATTAACAATACTGGAAAATACAAAAGCTGCAAAAATTGATTTAATTGGACATAGTATGGGTGGTCTTGTTTCAAGATGGTACACCAGATTTAGCTATAGAAATAATGTTAGAAAACTTATAATGCTTGGCACACCAAATCATGGTTCAGAGCTATTTTATGGCAAATATGCTTTATCAATCTTAAGCAAGTTTTTTGTTAAACTTAAAATAATAGATAAAATAGCAGATTTTGTTCTGGGTGATGCTGGAAAACAAATGACACCTTATAGCTTCTTTTTAAATACATTAAATCATGGCAACCCACTAAAAACTTGGGGAGATGATATTCTTAACACAGATATTGGACATTACACAATGGCAGGAACTAATGATTTTTGGCTTACAACAATATTTTTATTTGGAGAGGACGACGGGTTAGTAAGGGTAGAAAGTGTTAAACTAGATGGATCTAACAGCCATGAAGAATATTATTTAACACATTTTCAACTAACTAAGAATTCAACATTATATAATGATGTCAAAAATATTTTAGGAACTATTGGTTTAGCTAAAAGTTTGGCTATTCTAGCTCTACCACCCCAAGAAATAATTTCTAGAACACAAGAAGCCTTATATGTTGATGATAGCATACAAGAAGATTTTAAAATTTATAATGTTTCAATAAGTTATAGTAATATGTCTGTTTTCTTATTGAGTTGGTATAATGAAGAAACAGTTTTAGGTTTAAATTTAATTATGCCAAATGGAACTGAAATAAATTATTCAACAGTTAATATCACATATTATCCAGCAAATACAAGTGAGAATGATACAATGGAATGTTTTGTTGTTGATAACCCAATAGAGGGCATCTGGCAAGCTAAAGTAATATTTAAGGATGGTATTGAGAGTAATTATACATTGATGGTTCTTTTAGATACTGATTTAAGACTTTCTATTTTGACGGATAAAGGAAATTATCGTTTAAATGAACCGATTAATGTTACTGTCAATTTAACCAATTTTGGAAATCCTATATTAAATTCTAATGTTAAAGCTTCTGTTAAAAAACCTAATGGTGTAATTGAAAATATAACTTTATATGATGATGGTACTCATGGCGATAAACAAGCGGGTGATGGCTCTTATTTTAATATTTATCAAAATACAGATTTGTTAGGAATTTATGAGATTACAGCAATAGCGAATGGAACATTAAATAACACAAATTATTATAGACAAAAAACAATCCAAACAGAAATTTATGAATCAATCGATCTTTATTTAAATGATTCTGATATTCATTTTTCTAATAGTACTCCTACTGAAGAACAGGAAATAAAAATCTCTGCTTTAATTCATAATAAAGGAAATGTTAATTTAGAAAATATTACCGTAGAATTCTATAATGATGATCCTAGATATTATGGTGGCTTTATTGGAAAAGATTTAATTAATATAAGCGCAAATTCTTCTAGAAACGCTTCTATTTTATGGAATGCTACACAAAGTTGCCGTTATGTCTATGTGTTAATAAGCTCTTTTAATACTTTTTTAGAAGAAGATTACTCAAATAATTTAGCTAATAAAAGCATTAAAGTTAAAGCAAAATCAATACATTCATTTAATATCTCTTTAACTGAAGGTTGGAATCTTATCTCTATCCCACTTATCTTAGAAAACAAAACCAAATCTTACACTTTATCCTCAATAGAAGTAAACTATGGAAACGTTTTTACTTATTTAGACGATGAATGGTTACAATTGAATAATAATTCCGAGATTAATGAAACAAGTGGATTATGGATTAATATGTTAGCTGATGATACTTTAAAAATAAATGGAACATTACCTATATTACCAATTAATTTTAATTTAAAACAAGGTTATAATTTAATTGGATACCCCAGTTTAAATGAAACTAATATTAGCTTTATTTTTAAAAATGTTAGTAATGATTTAATTAATGTTTTTAGTTATGAAAATCATACTTGGAGATCATTTAATCCAAGTAAAAATGATGAGTTAAATACTTTAAAAAAATTAAAGCCCGGTTATGGTTATTGGGTTAATCTAAAAAAATAACACAGAATGGATTTTTAATGAAAGCTTTAAATATTAATGGTAATTAAGGAATTTAAAAAATAATAATAAAACATTTATAAAGATTTTAAATATTAAAATGCCAAAAGAATTTAATATAATAATTGAGCAAGGAGAGGATGGTTATTTGATATCTGAGGTAGTTAAACTTCCAGGATGTCATACACAGGCTAAGTCTTTTGATGAGCTTATTAAGAGAACTAAAGAAGCTATTTCTCTATGTAGAAAATGTCCTTTTTGAAAAATATTTGAATTGAAACAGTAAAATATTTAAAGTAAGGTAATTAAATATAATAATATAAAATGAAAAAAGAGGATGCTGTTGTTTACTTAGAGATTGAGAAGAGCAGGATTAAAAGAGAAAAAGCCAAAATTGTCCTTAACAAGAGCTTGTTCTTGTATGTCGCTTTTTTACTTGTTGGAGTATTTGGTTTTGTAAATAACTATATTAATGCAACTTTGCTTAATATGCTTATAATAATGGGTATTTTTGTATTAGTTGTAGGCACATTGCCTTATGTTTTGGTTAGTATGCAGGAAGAGAAAAAAATCAATACAATGCTTAAAGAGTTAAAAGGAAAATGAAAATACACTTAAAAATCCAAGGGATTTTTGGTGTCCTGAAAATCACGAGAAAAGCAAAGCTTTTCTGTGACACAGAAAATTGAAAATTTTCTTGTGTCTTTGATTTTCATGACTTCGGTATTTTCAATGCACTGGAAAATCTTCGATTTTCGGTGCCCAAGAAATGCAAAGCATTTCTTTGGGTTAAAAAGGGTTTTAACAAATGAATAAAAAAGCAATTGCTCCATTGATATCAACTGTTGTATTAATACTCTTTGCTACTGGGCTGGGTATTATAGTGATGAACTGGGGCTCAAGCGCAAGCTATGCTATGGAAAAAAAAACAATAGACTGCGATAAGGCAAGTGTTAATGTTATAGAGATTAATAATAAGGCAGATGTGTGTTTTAAAGGTGATAATATTTATTTTACTTTAGAGAATAACGGAGAAATAAATGTAGATGGTTTGAAGATTAGTTTTATTGGAGACAACATTTATCAAACAGATGTAAATCAAAAACTTTTAGTTGGAGATATAAAAAAGATTAATACAGGGTATGGAGGTTTGGGAGGTTTATTACAAATAAAAATCAGTCCAATTTTAGGAGGGATTATATGCGCAAAACAGAGCATAAGCATAGAGAATATAGCAGAGTGTTAAAGGGAAAAAGCAAGATACAAAAAATAGGGATTGTTTTTGTAGCTTTATTGCCTATGGTACTTAGTATTGCATGGCTAATTGCGCTTACTTTACCAACAAAATATGTTGGAGGGTATGCTTTAGGACCTTCAAGAAGCACTCCATTGGTTATTGGTTTAGTTATTTTTATAACAGGTTATGTTACTTTTTTATTTATGATGTTTTCTGAGGATATAAAAGAGTGGTATGTGCATTTAACAAAGCATAAAGCCCCTTAATTCTAAAATCAAAGGAAATAATTCATTAAAAAAAAAAAATCAATAATAAAAACCAATATAAAAAAAAAAAAACTAGGTTAACAAACACTATAAGGAAAACATAGTTTGTCTTAATGATGGAATTGAAGAATTATTTTTTTTTTTAAGTTTTTATAATAAAAATAAAAAAACAAAACTGGAACAAGTGCACAATTAATTGTGATTGTGTTATAACACCTGATGATTAATTAAACGTCAGAAATTTTTTAAATTTCTGATCGTGCTCAAAAACCAAGAGTTTTTGACATATTGATTAAAAATAAAAAACCAAATTATTAAATATTAGTTTTATTTCTTTCTTAATAATGAAAATAGAGCTGGATATAAAAAAAAATATAGAACAGAATGCTGAAGTTTATTTTAACCAGGCCAAAAAATTAAAGAAGAAGTTAGAAGGTGCTATAAAGGCTTTAGAAGAGACTAAAAAAAAAATACAGAAATTAGAAAAAGAACAAATAATCAATGAAGAAAAAAATCAATTAAAAAAAAAAAATAAGGATATTAAAAAAGAGTGGTATGAAAAATTCAGGTGGTTTATTTCTTCAGATGGTTTTTTGGTTTTATTAGGCAGAGATGCTACCACTAATGAAATTTTGATTAAAAAGTATACAGAGAAAAATGATTTAGTGCTGCATACTGATATGGCTGGAAGTCCTTTTGCTGTAATAAAATCTGATAATAAAACAATTCCTGATAGTACAATAAAAGAAGCAGCAGATGCTACTGTCACTTTCTCAAGAGCTTGGAAGCTAAATTTAACTACAACAAAAACATTTGTGGCAAAGCCGGAGCAGCTTACAAAAGAGGCTAAGCCTGGAGAGTATGTTCCTAAAGGAGGTTTTATAACAAAAGGAAAACTTGAATATGTTGAAAATAAGATAAACCTTGCTGTTGGCATAAAAGACGGAAAAATAATGGCAGGGCCTATAGATGCGATAAAGGCAAATTGTGAGAAATTTGTTGAGATAGAGCAAGGCAGGGAAAAAGCAGGTAAGATAGCAAAACAGATTAGGTATAAATTAGGAGGAGAATTAGATGAAATTATTAGAGCTTTGCCTGCCGGTGGTTATGAGATAAAGAAATGATTAAACACGAAAAAATACAAAGTATTTTTTGTGTCCTGGAAATCGAAGATTTCCATGAAATCAATATCAATAAATCAATAATAAAAAATCAATGAGTGAACAAACACATTAAGGCAAATTTGTCTTAACTATGTAATTTCACAATATTTTTTTTTAATTTTAAATAATCAATGAATTAAAAATAATAAAAAAAAAATGATTACAACAAATGAAATGAGAGAATTAGAAGATAAGAGTGAACAAATAGGAATAACTAAATTAAACTTAATGGAGAATGCGGGTAGGGGGGTTTTTAATATTTTAAATGAAAGGTTTAATTTGAATGGAAAGAAATTATTAATAATTTGCTACCATGGAAATAATGGCGGAGATGGCTTTGTTGCTGCTCGTTACTTAAGTGATTTTTGTAAAGTAGATGTTCTTTTTATTGGAGAAAGATCTAAATTAAGGAATGAGGCTTTTGAAAACTATAAAAGGATTTTTAGAAATAAAAAGGTAACAATACTTGATTTAACTGCAGATGTTGATTTTAATAAGTATGATATAATAATAGATGCAATATTAGGGATAGGAATAAAAGGGGATATAAAAGAACCCATTGCTCAGGTAATAGAAAAGTTTAATAGTTCTAGGGCATATAAGGTTAGTGTTGATGTTCCAACTGGAATAAATCCTGACACAGGAGAAAAAGCAAATAAATATGTTAAGCCAGATATAATAATAACTTTCCATGATATAAAGAAAGGATTGGCAGATTATAAGCATAAGACATTTATTGTTGATATCGGAATACCTAAAGGGTTAATGAATAAAATTCAATTAAAAAATTAATCAATAATTAAAAAAAAAATATTATAAAAAATAATTTAATAGAAAGAAAGGAAAAAAAAAAAAGTAAGTTTTATATATATCATTAAAAATAAAAAAAAATATATCAAGATGAAAAAAAAGAGCCAGATATCTTCCCACACAGTTCTTTATACACTTTTACTAATCATTTTTGCCTTTGTTCTTTTAATGGGTTATCAATTTGTAAAAGATATCAATGAAAGTGAAGGGAAAAGGACACTTATATTATTTAAGAGTGAATTAGCAAATGATGCTAAATCTGTTGATTACGGTGATGTTAAAATTGAGACATATGAGGTTCCAAATAACGTAGATAAAATTTGTTTTAGTGAGCCTAAAAATAGTAATCCTTTGTTATGCCCTAATTGTCCAAGTGCGGATGATTTTCCAATATTAGCTAATGCTATAAGTGATGGAGCAAGTGAAAATGTATTTTTAATTAGCGGTTCTATACCTGAAACTGCGGAGTTAGAGGACATTACTATTGGCTGTTGTGAATTTGTTTGTTTCAATGTGGCCCAAGGCAGGGTAAAGTTACGATTGGAAGGACAAGACAAAAAAACATTAATAGAAGGAACTTAAAATGAGATTTTACAAATTATTATTTATTATTTTAATTTCATTATTTTTTATACCATTAATTAAAGCAGAGAATGTTAGTATTAAAAAATATATTGTTTTGAATGAGTATGATCCTTCTAATGTTTATGTTCCAATTGATTTTTATATTGGGGCTTTCTCAACTGATAAAGGAAATAAGATAGCAAGAACTTTGTTAAAATTTAATATTGATGAATTATCAGATAATAAGGTGGATAGCGCTGTATTAAATTTACACGTAAAGTTAGCAAAAGATGGAACAAGTGCTGCAAAACAAATTTTAGAGGTTTATGAAGTTTTACAAAATTGGAATAAAGCAACTTGGAATAATCAGCCAGCTTATGGAAGTAATGCAATAGATTCAGTAGAAATAATTGGTGATGGTTGGTATAAATTAGATATAACCAAGTTGGTTCAAAGGTGGATTACTAACCCTAATTATAATTTTGGTGTTCTATTAAAAGCAAAAGATGAAAGTACAATAAATTTAAAAGAATTCACAATGAGGTCTAAGCTTGTAGTAAATGCTTTAGATGAAGTTACAAAATGCGAGAAAGAAGGAGGGATTTGCAAATATGATTGCAGCAAAGATGAAGAGGAAGCAGATTATTCTTGTAAAGGAATAGGAAAATGTTGTTTGAAAATAGGAAAACCAGATTTAATTGTAAAAAATATTAAGTTTATTGATTTAGGAGACAATGTTTATGATGTATATGCTGTTTTTGAAAATATTGGTACTGTTTCTTCAGGTTACTATGATTACAAGGCTTATATAAATGATAACCCAATAGAGTTTAGTCACGGTAGTAATATTAAACCATTACAGCCGCAGCAAGAAATGGAATTTCCTCTTGGATCTATAAAACTATCCAAAGATGATTTTGTGAAAGTAATAGTTGATCCTGAAAACAGAATTGATGAGGATAATGAAGATAACAATGAGCTAAAGAAACAGTATTCTGTACTTTGCACAGATTCCGATAATGGCAAGGATTATTATGTGAAAGGTAAAGTTGTCATGGGAAATTTTTTTTGTGAAGACAGATGCTCTACTGAAGCCGAACATGCTAATTCAGGTGGAAGAGACGACTTATTTGAATGCTTTTGCGGGGATGGCCAGCCATCTGGTGGAGGACAGGGAAGTGAATGGATTACTTGCCCATATGGTTGCAGTAATGGTGCATGCAAACCTTCTATAACACAATGCAACAATTCGTGTCCTTTAGGAACATTTTGTAGAGATTATAATTTAGCACGATATGATCAAGATAAGCAAGCAGGATTGCTTTGTTGTGATTCCTCTTGTGAACCTTTACCTGTTTGTGGTAATGGTATATGCGAATATGGTGAAAATAAATCTGCAACAACATATATTATGGTGGAATGTTATTCAAATGATATTACATCTTGTAGCCCAATTGTAACCACAAAACTTTATCCGTATCCATGCAACCCTCCTATCGGAACTTGCCAGATAAAAGGATGTCCTAATGATTGCAAAACAACAACATGCACAGACTCTGATGGCGGTTTAGACTATTTAAATTACGGAGAATGCAGAGATAAAAAGGATAGTGTTAAAGAAGATAGATGTTTTATTCTATCTGAAGAAGATTATTGGATTAAATCTATTTTAGAATTTTTATCTAGATTATTCAGAGGAATATTTGGAAATGATTTTTCATATAAATCTTTAGGAGAAGGCAATTTAATTGAATATTATTGTTCTAATGAAGGTTATTGCGAGGAAATTAAGGTTGATTGTAAGGAAGAGTTTGGGAAAAAATATGTTTGTGAAGACAGTGCTTGTGTAAAAAAAAATGAATGCACAGATTCTGATAATGGTAAAAACTATTATGTCCAAGGTACTTTAAATGGTGTATTTGGTGGACAAACAAGTTCATTTACTGATTCCTGTTGCTCCGGAGATTATTGTGATTTAAGAGAGGGAGAAACAGTTTTAGAGCTTTATTGTGATGAAGGATACGCCATGACTAAAAATTACAAATGCCCAAAAGGCTGCAAGGATGGTGCTTGTATAAAATATGTAAACTTTACAAGATGCAGAGATTTTGATGGCGGAAAAAATTATTATGTAAAAGCAAAATGTGTAGATAAAAATGGAGAGTTAGTTGATTATTGTGATGATTCTATTCTTCGTGAAGTCACATGCGAGCTAGATGGTTATTGCGCTACTAATAAAGAAATTTATGAATGTCCAAAAGGCTGTAAGGACGGTGCTTGTATAAAGTATGGATGCACAGATTCTGATAGTGGCAAAAATTATATTGAATTTGGAAAATGCACAGATAAATATGGTAAAGTTAAAGAAGATGCGTGCTATAAAATATTAGGTTTATTTAAAACAAGTAAATTAGTTGAGCATTCTTGTTATAAGGAAGGTTATTGCGAGAAAATTAAGGTTGATTGTAAGGAAGAGTTTGGGAAAAAATATGTTTGTGAAGATGGTGCCTGTATAAGGGAAGAGTGTAATACAGACTCTGATTGTGGTGAGATAAATGAGTGTGGTATTACATGGAAATGTATTGAAAAAGAGTGCAATCAATTAAACATAGATTGCCCTTCAGAAGAGATTTACTTGCAATTTAACCCTGCATCAATATCTGCCAGTAATGGTGATACTGTTGCTTTTGATATAAAAGTATCAAATATTAACAATCTTTATGGCTTCCAGTTTGATATTGCTTATGATCCTAATATTATAGAATTCCAGAATGTAAAGGAAGGGACCTTCCTGAATAAAGATGAACAGGATAATACATTCTGTGTTGATTACCAGCAATCTCCTGGATTGATAAAAAATATTGCATGCACAAGAGTAGGAAGTGGCTATGTAGATGGCTCTGGAGTTTTAGAAGAGGTTACATTTAAAGCAATTGGAACTGGACAGAGTACTTTAACTTTAATGAATGTTTTATTGGCTGACTCCAGCTCAAACAAGATAGAGTCAACAAATTCAGATGGAGTAGTTATTGTTAATGCTTATGGAAGTGGATGCACAGATTATGATAAAGACAGTTATTATGCAATTGATGTAAATTGTGATAAAGGCAATGACTGTGATGATAGTAATAATAAAGTTAATCCTACTGCAGAAGAGCTGTGTGATGATTTGGATAATAATTGTAATCAGCAAATAGATGAAGGTTGTGATAGTGATGATGATGACTATTGTGACAGCAGCATGACTTTAATTGGAAGCCCAGCAACATGCTCTAATGGCGGAGGTGACTGCATTGATAATAATAAAAATATTAATCCGGGAATGACAGAATATTGTACAGACGGAATAGATAATAATTGTAACAATGATATAGATTGTAATGATGAGGCATGCTACCTAAACAATGCCTGTTGTGAACTCCTCTCTGCACAATGGACAAACTCAGATGGCAGCCAAGTAACGCAAACAAATGAGAATGATGCTGCTTATTTGGAGGTTAAGGGAAATAATAACTGTAATGGCTTGCAAGTCAGCTATAAAATATATGAAAATGATATTGCAACAGACGATTATATACCGCCAGACCCATCTAGCACTAATTTTGTCAATGGTGTTGCTAAAACAACCTGGATAGCAAGATATGTATATGACGGAGTTTTAGGAGGAGACCCAGAATTCTACTTTAAAGCATCTGCAGAAGGGTTAGAAATAAAGTCTGATGATATTATAGTTTCTAAATATATATCTGTCTGTAATAATAATGGCCAGTGTGAGCCTTCAAATGGAGAAACATATGAAAACTGTCCTAATGATTGCCAAGAAATACCAACTGGAACAAATATACAATTTAACCCTGCATCAATATCTGCCAGTAATGGTGATACTGTTGCTTTTGATATAAAAGTATCAAATATTAACAATCTTTATGG
>CAYXTQ010000019.1:0-11479 GCA_964467845.1 uncultured Methanosarcinales archaeon
AATTTCTGATCGTGCTCAAAAACCAAGAGTTTTTGACATATTGATTAAAAATGAAAAAAAAATTTAATCCGCAGTATTTTGAAGGAGTATTACAGCTAAGAAATCCAAACAAAGAGGTAATTAGATTTATAAAAAACCAACTTCATAAAGCTAATGAATTTATAGCAAAAGAAAAAAAAATTAAAGACGGTTATGATTATTATATCTCTTCCCAGAAATTTTTAAGGAATCTGGGAAAAAAAATTCAGCAGAGTTTTAGGGGAGAACTAAAAGTGAATTACAGGCTTTATTCCAGAGATAGACAAACAAGTAAAGAAATCCACAGGATTAATGTTTTTTTCAAGGTTTTTAAATATAACAAAGGAGATATAATAGACTTCAGAGGAGATAAACTACAAATTATTAGTGTAGGAAAGGATATTTTCTGTAAAAATATTAAAAGTGGAGAAAAAATTCATTTAAATTTTGATAAAATCAAATAAAAAATAATTCAATATAATAAAAAAAAATCAATAGAAAGAATTCAATAATAATAAAAAACAATTAAGTTAACAAACACAGCAAGACAAACATAGTTTGTCTTAACTATGAAATTTCACCCATATTTTTTTTTTTTTTAATATTTTAAAATAATATAAATAAAAAAAAAAAAAAACAATAACTATTCTATTCTTTCTTTTTTATAGTCTTTTATGATCTTAGTTAATAAATCTGATTTATTTTTAAGTTTGTCCAAGTCATTTTTGCTTACAATTGCAAAGTGTTTGTTTTCCTCTATTTTTAATTCTTTGGACTCAATAAATATAAAAGGAAATTCTTTAATTTTCTTACTTATTGGTTTTTTATGTAATATTATATTGACTTTATTCTTTAACAAAGAAATTGCATTTTCACTTATAATGTTTGGGTCTTCTACAAGCAGAATATCGTCCTTTTGTATGTTTAGCAAGGGATTTAGTCTTTCAAACTCTTTATAACCTAGGTTATTCAGTTTTTTTAGAAGGTAATTTTTGTTTAGCGAAGATAAAAAAAATAATAATTTTGTTATTTCTTTTTGCAATCCATTTATCTGTTCTTCTTTAAGGGAGATTTCACTGCTGAAATTTTTTATTCTTTGCTCTTTAAATTCCAGCAATTCTGTGGGCTGCTCTATAACTTTAAGTTGAGTAATCTTTTTAGATAAGTATTGATATTTTTCTTTCAAGCTTTTTATTTCTGATGTTAGCTTATTATTGTAATTTTTTAAAATTTCTATTTCTTTTTCTTTTTTTTTAAAGTATCATATAATTTTAAGAAATCATCCCTCGTCAGTATTTTTTCTTCTCTAATATCTTTTATTATCTTTTCCTCTGTTTCAGGAGGTTTTTCCAGTAAGGACAAGGCATCGCTTATACTTTTTCCTCTTAATATAACCAATTCTTTAAGTTCGTTTTGAATTTTTTCTTTTTTATACTTTTTTATAAATGAGTCTATTTTTTTTAATAATGGCTTAATCTCCTTAAATGCGTATAATGATGAGGCCAATGCATCTCTTTGGTGGTCATCTTCCGGGTTAAAATTATAAGTTAATCTTTTTTTTTCTTTTACTGACAAATCTGTTTTTGGGTAAATAAGTTTTGCACCATTTTTTATTGCAAAATTCTTTACAAAGCTTGGGACATTTTTTTTGTCACAGCCAACGAGGATTATTTTTCCTTTTTCTATTATTTTAGAAATAAGCTGACTAAAATCTAGATGTTTAGATGATTTTAATTCTAATAAGTTGCCATCTATGTCTAAAATAGCATATCCTAATGTAGTTCCCGGGTCAATCCCAATAATTAATAATTTTTTGTTCAATTTAATTATAAGTCTAGGAGGTTAAGGTTTATTTTATTATCTAACCTACGGTTTAAATTTTTATTAATTTTTTTTAAAATAATCTCGCATGTTGCGCTAATAGTTACTTCTTTAAGATGGCCTCCGTAAACATTCATTTCCGAGTCAGATAATGTAATGTGAGCGTGAATTATTATTTGTTTGTCTAATGTAGCTATATTTCCTAATAGGCTGATTATTTCAAGAGGCTCATTAAGAATTTTGTATGAATATTTTTTTTTTAAATTAAAATGCGCTATTTCTGCTTTACTTACTGCACCAATACCAAAGAAATATCCAGATGTAATTTTTTTTTTTTTTAAGAATCCAGTTAAAGTTTCAATTATCTTTTCATTTTTTTCTAGTTTTATAATATAGTTGTCATTTATTTGTTTGAATATCATTTTTCAAGTATAATTATATTGCCGCGGCCTTTTTTTATTTTTTTTAATATGCCTTTGCTTTCAAGCTCTGATATTATTAAAGAGATTTTTGCTTCAGACAAATCAAAATTTTTTCTTATATCTTTTTGCGTAGTTCTGCCATCCTGGGTTTTTATAAACTCAATAATTTTGTCAGAAATGTCTGATATATCTTTTTCTTTTTTTTTCTTTTTTGTTTTTCTGTAATAGTAGATAAAGCCGGCTATTAAGATGATCATTGATATAGCAAAAATACCATAAATAAAAAAATAAGTTAGCCTCATGAGTTTATCTTTTGAAGTTGTTTCAAGTTTTATTTGGCTTGTTTCTTCTATTAGTTGGTCTTCTTCCTGAAAGCTTGGAAATAAAATAAGATCTACTACATAATCACCTTCATCTTTAATAGAGATTTCCTCTTTTGCAGAATATTTCAGTTCATTATATTCATAGTATTCTGCTATTATCTGATATTTGCCTAAAGGAACCTTAAACTCATAATAGCCATCTTTTGAGATATAGTTTTGTTTTGGTACTGTATTTATCGTAACTATTGTGTTAACTTTTTTATCTAAATAAATATCATAAATATTTCCATGGACTGTAGATGCATATACGATATTAATTAACAGCAATAGTTCTGTTATTATAATTAATGCTTTTAACCCCATAGTACATATATTGGTAGGTTATCATTTAAAAACTTTATTGAAATATAATATGTATAAAACGGTTAAATAAGGCTTTATAAATTAAAAAAAGACTGAATAAAGCATTATAAAGTTTTAAAAGATTAAAATGGCTTAATTTTTTTTTTAAAAAAAAGTGTATTTATAAATAAAATATATATTCTTAGTTGTGAGTTAGCTAAAAGCTAGCTCTATTGGCTATCTTTACTAGTGTGGGTTTATCCCACACATTTTTTTTTTTTTTTATGGAGGTTAAAATGTTTAAAAAAATAACTAGTTTGTTAGTTCTGATGATATTTTTGACAAGCTTAGTGTCTTTTTCTTTTGCGAAGAATGAAAATATTGTTGTTGCATCAGAGTCAAAATCTGAAGGAGAAGATACACAAATTGTTACTGCAAAATCTTTAAAAGCAGCAAAAGTGACAAAAGCAGTTGTTGCTGCAAATATTAGGGAACATCAGATGGAAAGATTAATGTTAGCTGTAGAAAAATGTAAAGAACAAAATATTACTGCTGAAGGATGTGAGGCTAAATTACAAAAAAGAATTGCTTTAATAGACAAACTTAATGAAAAAGATCTGCAGAGAATAGAAAAAATACAAGCAGTAAGAACAGAGAAGATTAAAAAATTAGCAGATTTAAGACTACAAAAAAGTTTTATGAAGTTTAATAAAGAAGGGTTGAAAGCCAGGGTTATAGCAGAAAAAGATTTGATAAGGGCAAGATTAAATTATATAAAGGCCAAGGAAAATTATTTGAATGCAAAGAAGAATTATATTAATAACAAAAATAAATTTTTGACAGTTAAAGAAGAGTTAAAAAAATGTAGGGGGCTTGAAACAGAAGAATGCATAAATAAGAGGGTGCTTATCATAGCATATTCTAAGGAATATTTATTGCATATATCTGATTTAATATTAAAAGAACTGGATAAGATAAAAAATAAAATAGAATCTTCTGAGGATTTAAGCGAGGAAGAGGTTAATGAGCTTTTAAATACAATAAATGAAAAAATTGGGAAAATTGAAGAGGCAAAGGGTGTAATAGAGAATTTAAATAATGAGAGCACCAAGGAAGATATAAAAGATGCTGCTAAATTAATAAAGAAAGCATGGTTAGAAACAAGGTATGTAGCAAGAAGGGCTGCTGGACAATTAATTAATTCAAGAATTGGCGGTATAATAGTGAAGTCAAAGCAACTAGAGATAAAACTTAACAGAATTCTTGAAAAAATGATTGAGCAGGGAAAAGATATAAGCAAGGTAGAAAACTTGGTAGAGGATTTCAATAGTATGCTAGAGTCAGCAAGAAATAATTATGAAAAAGCTGTTGAAAAATATAAAGAAGCAAGGCTGGCAACAGAAAATATAGGTGAGATAATACAAGAAGCCCATGGCTATATGAAACAGGCACATATTGATTTAAAAGATGCTCATAAAATATTAAGAGATATATTCCAAGAATTAAAGAACCAAGGTGTTGAGCAAGAGTTAATAAGCGAGGAGAATGTTGCAGAAGAACAAGTTGATGAAGATCTAGCTGAAGAAGAAACTGAAGAGAAGGGTGAGTAAGATGAGAAAAAGATATTCTATAATTGCATTGTTAGTTTTAATAATGTTTTTAGTAGGATGTGCGCAAAAAATAGAGGAAAAAAAAAGTCAAGAGATAACTGAAGAAGAAGTAGTAAAAGAAACAGACATTACAGAGGATATTTCTGAAGTAGACACTTTAGAAGAAGACTTGGATATGTCTGAGCTAGAGAACTTAGAGAAAGATTTAGATGAGGTTGATTGGGAATAGGGTTTTTTTTTTTTTAAAAAATCCTCTTTTGATAAAATTAATAAAGATATATTAAATTTCTTCTTAATATGATAAAGTTAGGTGGGAATTACTTAGAAAATCAAAGAAAATTTTATATCACATTTAATAAAATTGCTAAGGATAGAGTAAGGTATTTGTGATACAATGATTAAATTAGATGGTAACTATGGCGAAGGCGGTGGGGCTATCACTCGCGTAGCATTAGCTATGTCCACTTTGACAGGAAAAGCATTTGAAGTAGATAATATTAGAAAAGGTAGGCCAAATCCTGGACTAAAAGCACAGCACTTATGTGCAATTGAAGGTGTAAAGAAACTTTGTAATGCTAAGGTTGAAGGGAATTTTCTAAAATCAGAGTATTTAAAATATGAACCTAAAAATATAGAAGGTAAGACTATTTCTTTGGAAATTGGGACTGCCGGCTCTACTTCGCTGGTGCTTCAAAGTCTACTTTTACCTAGTATGTTTGCGGATAAGAAAGTTAGAATTAAGTTAACTGGTGCAACGTCAGGTAAATGGGCTATGCCTTTCGATTTTTTTAAGGAGATATTTATACCTCAAATTAGGAAATTCTGTGATAAAATTGATGTTGAGTTAATAAGGAGAGGATACTATCCAAAAGGAGGGGGAAAAATTGAAGTAAAAATTAGACCTAAGTATAAATTATCTGATTTTAACAGTTTTAATGAATTTTTAGAGCATATTAGGAAAGAAAGTAAGAAAATAGATCTTTTAGAGCAAGGTTATTTAATTCAGGTAAAAGGAGTTTCTCATGCAAGCTATGATTTGCAGAAAGCAGAGGTTGCAGAAAGACAGGCAAAAGCTGCTAAACTTATTTTGAGTAAGTTAAATGTTCCTATTCAGATTAGAACAGAGTATGCAAACACAGATTCAACTGGTTCTGGCATAACATTGTGGGTGATATTTTCCACAGATAAAGAGGAAATAGATTTTGATAATCCAATTAGAATAGGAGCAGATTCTTTGGGAGAAAAGGGAAAAAGAGCAGAAGAGGTAGGAAAAGAGGCTGCTGAAAGACTAATTAAAGAAATAAATTATAAAGCGCCTGTTGATAAATATTTGGCTGATAATTTAATACCGTTCATTGCATTGTTTGGTAAGCAAATTAAAGTATCGCAAATAACTAACCATTGTTTGACTAATATTTATGTTGTAGAGCAATTTCTTGGAAAGATTTTTGATGTTGATAAAGAAAATTCAATAATAATAATAAAAAATTAAATTATTTTATTGAATTAAAATAAAAAATTAGTTAGAAAATTAAAAAAAGAATTAAGGAAATAATTATAAATGATATGTGTTTTATAAATATCTCTAAATAATTTCTCTTCTTAACTTTTGTTAATAAAGATCCTGTTGGAAAACCATAAAGGAAAATTAAAAAAGCTTGAATTTTAAATAACTCAACATTTTTAGAGCTGAAGTAAAAGAGTATAGCTAAAAATGGATAAATATAGTAAGTTTTTATTTTTTCATTATACAAATAAATCAATATGAAAAAAATCAATGACAAAATAATAATAAAAAAAATATTCAATTTTAAATAATAAAAAATAAAAAAAAAAATTAAAGTTAAGATTACTTTTTGCAAAAATATAAAATATTTTTTTCCTTGCTTTAGTTCTTCTTTAGCAATATAAGCTAAGATTATCCCTAGGATTAAACCTAGGAAGGATACTATTGAGGTTAAGGTGTAATTTATTAATTCCATTTTATATATATACAAAGATTAAACCAATAAACATTAAAGATATTGCTATTATCTTGTGAAGTATAATTTTTTTATCAACTTCTTCTTTAAATAGTTTTGGTAAGTGGTGTGATAGGATAATTGCGTAAATTAGGACAAAAAAACCTTCAAAACCACCAGTAACTGCAGCCAAAGAAACTGAACCAAGCATAATTGCTATGAAATAAAAAACTCTTCCAAAAAATCCTGTTAAAGAAGAACCTAATAAAAATAAGATTGATTTTTTTTTGAGATTGGATATTGTATTTTTGAAATTTACTCTGTGTTTTTTTATGAGTAATAGTACTAGACTACCTAAAGGAAATCCTAAAATTATCCAGAATATACCATTCCAATAATCTTGAGTTTTGTAAATAAATTTAGTAAATATTTCACTTACTGCAAACATAAGGCTTGAGATTAGCATTAGCCAAAATACATTGTTTATTTTGAAAATGCTTTTTATTTTTCTTGTTGATATTAATAATCCTCCAAATAAAAGAAGGAAAAAACCTATGTAGCTGTTAGTAGTTAATTTTTCATTTAGAAAAAAGAATGCTAATATTAAAACAAACATTGGGGAAAAATGCCATAAAGGAGCTACTCTTGATGCTTCCTCCATTGATAATGAATTTAGATAAGGTATAACTGCTATTATCATTAAGAATCCTGTAAAAAGAGAAATTAATAATATTTGTAAACTAGGGAACTGAATGTTAATAAAAGGCAATAAGAAGATAAATGGTAAAAGATTAGCAAACCCAAAAATAATTACCAAAGTTGTTGAGTCTTTTATTTGTTTACTTCTTAAAATTTTATCAAAAATAATAGATATAGCCCAAAATGCATAAGCTATTAATGCATAGAATAAATAATTCATTTTTTAAACTCACTATGACCCCATTGAATTAATAAATCAACTCCTAAATTCTTGAGTTGCAGAGGAATATCACAAGCACCGAAACAAGAACCAGCCCAAATCAATACAGTAGCTTTAGTATTTTTTTCAATTTCTTCTTGGATAAGTTTTGCATTTGGCTTTAAACCGTCAGGTAATTGAATACAGACAAGTTTAGCTTTTTGTTTGTTTATTGTTTTTATTACTTTTTGTAGTTCTAGGTTATAGGTCATAGAAATAAAAAATAAAACTAGATATAAAAGGTTTTTGATTATTGGGCTTTTATAGCAGAATTGATTAACCTAATTATAGGACTATCTTCATATCCTCTGAGAGCAATTGCTTTATTTTTTTGTTTAGGAATACCTTCGCCAGAGAGTACAAAGTATTCTTTAACAGCTTCATCGATTAATTCCTTATTTGCTAACCCATATAAAGCAGCAACTGTTTTTACTCTTCTGATTATATCTTTCATATCTTCTATATGTTGTTCACCAATATAAGCCCTTACAACTCTAAAAGCAAGATCCTTTTTAATTAACTTTTGTTCATATCCTGTTAATTTTGATAATTCTTGTTGTACTATGTACTTTTTTGAATGAACCTTGCTTACGTTGTATAAAACATCTCCTGTATAATTTTTTACACCCTGGTCTTGGTTTTTTATACTCAATACTAAGGCCTTAAAATAATGTTCAAACATTTCCTGAGTTTTGCCTGTTCGCGCATTTATATTTCCTAGTCTGCAATGAAAATCATCTTCAAGATACTGTTGGTCTTGCAGTAAGTAAGGAGGCCTTAAATTAAATTTGTCTATTAATTCTAAAGCCTTTAGTGAATACTCTTTTGCTTTGGTTAAGTTGCCTGAGTTAAGAAAATCTGTTGATTTATTAAAAAGCTCTTTTAAACTCCCGTATGGATTTTGCTGGGCTTTATTAAAATAATCTGTCCAATAATTTACTGCAAATTCTGCTGGTTCTTTTAATTGTTCTAGAACAATTTTTTCTGGATTTTTTGCTTCACCCTCAGTCGTAGATTCTAAAGAATCAGCATTATTAATTTTATCTGTTTTCCTATTACCTGAAGTACAAGCATGCATCGTTGTTCCTAGCAAAGATGCTATTAATGACCAAGTTATAATGTCTTTTTTATTCATATTGTACCTCTTTTTAGAACCTCATTAGTATATTACTCCTCAATCAAAAACAAATCATCCATCTCGTGTTTGCTGAGTTTAGTTTTATTTAAGACACTCATTATAGGCTTTTTGCCACGGGCGCCTCTTACTTCATCATATACAAATTCGTCTTCCATTATATCACCCTTATTTCTCTTTCATTATTTTGTAAATATCATCTTTGTAATCTTGTGTCTTATCGAAGTTTTCTTTTATTTCGGTTTTTTTTATGATTTTTGTTAGTTCCATTTTATCACCCTTTATGTAAAAAAAAAAAAAAAGCCCCAAGAAGCCATGTAGAAATTACATGTTGGGGGATGAGATCCACTTCTTGGGTAACTACTACAAAGTAGGAATAACTTATATATAAATCTTTCGGTTTTTATACTATTTAAAAGTAGTTAATTAATCAAGAAATAATGATTTTATTTATTTAAGAAAGATTAATAAATACCAATACTATGAAATAATATAAAGATGTTTTTAGTAAAACAAAAAAATCAAATTGGCCAAAAAACCCCTCAAGAAATATTTAAAGGAATTCTTGATGTAATTTCAAGAATGTCTAAAAGAAATAACGAATTCTGGTATTATTGGAAACGCGATGAACAGGTTTACAAATCATTTAAGGAAGAATTGTTAGAATTACATAATTTTCTAAAAAAAAGCGTGTATTCAGAATATATACCCCAAACTAAAGATGTTAATATCCTTATACTTAGAATAATTAATTTAATGCAGGAACTTGATGAATCATATAAAGAAGCTGACAATCCAAAAGGTTTTTTTAAAAAAAGAAAATCAAACAAAGCAATAGAAATAGGTAATAAAAAGCTATCTGAGTTAAATTCTAAAATTGAAAATTTAGTTAATTTAATAGATAAAATAAATAAAGAATATCCTACAAAGCTTGAAGATAAAAAAAAAATTATTCTAGCTAAATTCCCTTATATAGAAGTATCAACTTATGAAGATTATCAAATATTGTCATATTTTGAAAGAGAAGATGTTTTTGCAAGTAAGATTTTCAGAATGTTGGATAAATATGTTTTTCCCTATTTCGGTGAAAACAAAATATCAATATCACGATTGAATATATTAATTCAAAAACTAAGAGATCCTAACCAGTATAAGATATATTTTTATAATATTGTTAAGTTTATGAGATTATGTCCTTGGGAAGTATATAAACTATATTTGGAAACGGGCGGTATCAATGATGAAACGATTTTTTTTGATACTCAATTTATTGATATGTGGAGTTTTTGGAGTAATCTACATCACTTTCCTAAACCTATTTTTCCCGATTATATTCATGAGTTATTTGGGTTTCGTCATTGGTTAATTCACAACCGTAAAGATGGAAAAGACATGTTAAATAATCTGGCTTATAAATCATTAAAAAGATTATCAGCTACAAATATAAAAATTGAAGAAGCGGCTTTCATTAGGGGTGGTACTTATAGGCTTATCGGTAATCTTACTGAAGGTATTGTAGACCTTTTAGTACTTTTTAAAATTAAAAAGATACATAACCTTGCAGAGGTTGATTTATTCAAAGAAATATTTAAGTTATCTCAGAAACATGACGATTTTAAAAGAGAAAAAATGATATTAGCTAAAATTTGGAATAATGTAATTGAAAAATCTGCAAGGGATTTATATCATATGAATATTTTTCTAAAGTTGTATGATAAATTAGGCATTAATTTTTTTGAGAGATTAGTAAAAAATAAAATAGTACTATTAAGTTCTGACCTTCATGATTTAGATGTTCAAACCGAATTTGAGCCTGTAGAAAGTTTAAAAGTAATTCCTGAATATTTAGTTTCAAAAATTAGAAACAAAGGTAAAGATAGAAAACTTATTCTTGTAACTGCACCAAAAGTACGTTTTGATACAGCATTTCATGGTATGTATGATGAATTGAAAAAAATTCCAAAAGATAAATTCGAAGTTCACTTTGCTTTTATTACAGTTGCAAACCAGTTTGCTCTACTTATAAAAAAGATAGCATCAATAAAAAAAATTGACATACTCATAATCTCTGGTCACGGAACAAGATTGGATGTACTTTTTTCGTTTAAACTTGGAGGTGATCTTGATAGTGAAACATTAAAATCCAAATTATTTGATGGTATAGAAAAATGTTTTTCAAAAGACGCAGTTTGTTACTTACAATCATGTTCTACAGGAGTAGGAGAAGAAAATATAGCTGTTGAAATATCAAAACGGTTTGGTATTAAGGTTTATGCGCCGCCAAAAGATACGGGCAGCGAAATTATTGTAACTCCAGATGGCGAATTAAAAGTCATATATGGTGGTGCTAAACCTAGTATGTTCATACCAAATAAATGAAATATAATATTGTTAGAAACTTTTTAGGATTACTTATACCTAAACCTCATAAATTTTTTACATTCTAAACAATAATAAACAACATGACCGTTATGTAGCCTTACCCTGCAGTTAACATTAGGTACAAGGTACTTATAGCAATGCTTGCAGAATTTTCTTTTTAATTCTCTTGGAATCCTAACCTTAAATTTCATGCTTATTTTTCTTGCTAGATAAACATATCTATTAGCTAGTTTAGGATCTTCCTTAAAAATCTGCTCAGCCTCTTTAAATAAAATTTTAACTCTTTCTAAAGCAATTTTTCTATTAGTTTTTTTTTTGTATCTTTTTTTCATATTTGGGTAATATACGCTCCTTATTAATAAATTTGTTGTTATTAAGTAATTAAATGATAAGTTTTATAAATATCCATAAATTATAATTTTTTGGGGAAAATAATGCTAAATATTATAAAATTAGACTTTATAAAGCGGTTCTTTGCTAAAGAAGAAATCAAAAAGGAAAATATAC
>CAYXTQ010000020.1:0-1908 GCA_964467845.1 uncultured Methanosarcinales archaeon
TGGAATGAGTGCACAATTAATTGTGATGATTGGTATAACACCTAATGATAAATTAAATAATGATTAAAAAAAAAAAATAGATAAATTTAAAAACAATAAATATTTAAAATAGTTTAGAGGTAAAATGAACTTCAAAAACAGGGATATAATATCAATAAGGGATTTTTCTAAGCAGGAGCTTTTATATGTTCTCAAGATAGCAAAAAAGATGGAAAGCAAGCCTTATAGTAATTTACTAAAAGATAAAATAATGGCTTCTTTGTTTTTTGAACCGTCAACAAGAACAAGGCTGAGTTTTGAGACTGCAATGCAACAGCTTGGTGGTAAGGTAATAGGTTTTGCTCAAGCTTCTGTAAGTTCTGTAAAAAAAGGAGAGACTTTATGGGATACGATAAAGATGGCAGAGCAATATGCTGATGTTATAGTGCAGAGACATCCTATTGAAGGAGCAGCAAGGTTGGCAGCAGAAGCTGCTTCTGTTCCTGTAATTAATGCCGGTGATGGCTCTAACCAGCATCCAACTCAAACTTTACTTGATCTTTATACAATACAAAAGACAAAAGGAAAACTTGAGAATCTTAATATAGGTTTTTTAGGAGATCTTAAGTATGGAAGAACGGTTCATTCATTAGCAATTGCTTTAAGTCATTTTAATACAAAATTTTTCTTTATAAGTCCGGAAGCATTGAAAATGTCAGACTCTTATTTAGATGAGTTAAAGCAAAAAGGCTTAGGTTCTATCGAAGAGCAGGACTTATTAAAAGTAAGTAACAAGTTAGATGTGTTATATGTAACAAGAATTCAACAGGAAAGATTTCCAGACCCATTAGAGTATGAAAAATATAAAAATGCTTATAGACTAGATAAAGGTTTGTTAAAACATATTAAACCAGACTTAAAAATAATGCATCCTTTGCCGAGAGTAGGGGAAATATCCCCTGAGTTGGATAATACGCATCATGCAGTTTACTTCCAGCAAGCAGGTAACGGAGTTCCTGTTAGAAAGGCACTACTAGCTTTAGTTTTAGGTAAGATAAAATAAAAAAAAAAAAAATCATTATAAAAAATTCAATAATAATAAAACATTAGGTTCACAAACACTATAAGGCAAACATAGTTTGTCTTAAGTATGAAATTGCACATTATTTTTTTTTTTTTTTAAAATTTTCAATAATGATTTTAAATAATAAAAAGAAAAAAAATGGAAAAAACACTTAAGATAAGTGCAATAAGAGAAGGAACTGTAATAGACCATATACCAAGCAATAATACTTTTAAGGTTGCAGAGATTCTTGGCTTAAAAGAACATGATAATATTGTTACAGTAGCTATGAATTTACCAAGTAAAAAAATAAAAAAAAAAGGGATAATAAAGGTTGGAGGAAAATTCTTAAGTAAACAAGAAGTAAATAAAATTGCAATTATTGCTCCACTAGCAACTTTAAATATCATAAAGGACTATGAAGTAAAGGAAAAGATTAAATTAACAATTCCTGATATAATAAATGAGCTTATAAAATGTTCTAATCCTAACTGCATTACTAATCTTGAGCAGGTTCCTACAAAGTTTTTTGTTGTCAGCAGAGAGCCGTTAAAAGTAAGATGCAACCACTGTGAAAGATCTATGATTAGCGAAGATATTGAAATAAAATGATGGAAATAAAGTTTTGTGGCGTTAAACTAAAAAATCCAACTGTGCTTGCTTCTGGAATTCTAGGAACAACAGCACCAATTTTAAAGAGGGTTTATAATAATGGAGCAGGTGCTGTTACAATAAAATCAATTGGTCCTGAACCAAGAGAAGGGCACCCAAATCCAAAGTTGCTTGTTTTAGAATATGGTGCTATTAATTGTATTGGATTACCAAGTCAAGGATATAAAAATATGAAAAAAAAAATGTTGGAGTTA
>CAYXTQ010000020.1:2008-11364 GCA_964467845.1 uncultured Methanosarcinales archaeon
TATGATATTTACGAAGAGGTTAAAATTCCAATTTTAGGAATGGGAGGCATTACTTATGGCAGGGATGCTTTAGAAATGCTAATGGCAGGAGCAACTGCTGTTGGAATAGGTTCTGCAATATATTATAGAGGTATAGGTGTTTTTAACAAGATTGTTAATGAAATGAAGGTTTTAATGAAAAAAAATAATTATAAATCAGTACAAGACATAATTGGTAGAGCGCATGAATAATGGAATTACCAACAATTGTAAAAATAAAAAAAATAGTTAGCGAAAATACTAATACTAAGACATTCTTTATAGACCAAGAGATTAAATCAGAACCAGGACGGTTCTTTATGGTATGGTTGCCTGGAATAGATGAAAAACCTTTTGCTTTATCTTATTCTGGCAAAAATTCTGCTTTTACTATTGAGAAAAAAGGTAAATTTACAACAGAGATGTTTAAACTAAAACCAGGAGCAAAAATTGGAATTAGAGGACCTTATGGAAATGGTTTTAAAAAAAAAAAATAATGCCTGTGTTATAGCTGGAGGTCTTGGAATAGTGCCTTTAGCATCATTAATTGAAAAATTAAAATATCCGATAGTAATATTAGGAGCAAAAACCTCAAAGCTGTTATTGTTTGAAAAAAGGTTAAAGAAATATAAACCATATATTTGTACAGATGATGGTAGCAAGGGCTTTAAAGGGTTTACAACAGAGATGTTTGAAAAATTATTGAAAACAAAAAAATTTGATATAGTTTATACTGTTGGGCCAGAGATAATGATGAAAAAGGTATTTGATATTTGTGAAAAAAATAAAATCTATTGCGAAGTTAGTTTAGAAAGAATGATGCATTGCGGCTTCGGATTATGTGGGTCATGTGCTTGTAGCAGTATGTTAGTATGTAAAGACGGACCGGTATTCAATTCTCACCAACTAAGAGAAATGCCTGATTTTGGGAAGTACGCTTTATTAAAAACAGGTGAAAAGGTTCCTTTAAAGGAATATTTTAAGTAAAATGTCATTGTTAATAAAAAAAGGTAAAATATTGGTTGGTAATGAATTAATAGAAAAAAATATTTTAATTGTTGATAATATAATCAAGGAAATAAGTAATGAAAGTGTTACTGTGGATAAGGTTATTAATGTTTCTGGCAAGGTTATTTTACCAGGAATAATTGATCCACATGTTCATTTTAGAGAGCCAGGTTTAACTCATAAAGAAGATTTTTTTACTGGAAGTAAAGCTGCTGCAGCAGGAGGTGTTACAACTATATTAGATATGCCTAATACTAACCCACCAACAATAACATCTGAGTTGTTGGAAGAGAAAAGAAAGCTGGCAAAAAAATCAATAGTAAATTATGGATTTCATTTTGGCGCTACTAAAGAAAATTTAGATGAGATAAAAAAAGCAAAAAATATTGCTTCTGTTAAGGTTTTTATGGATGCCTCAACAGGAAATATGTTAATTCAAGATAATAATGTGTTAGAAAAAATATTTTCAAGCTATAAATTAATATCTGTTCATGCAGAAAATGAGAATGTTTTAAAAGCAATTGAATTAATCTCAAAAACTAAAAATAAAATTTACTTATGCCATATTTCTGCAGCAAATGAGTTGAAAATGATTAAGAGTAAGTTTAAGAGCAAAACATTTGTAGAAGCAACTCCACATCATTTATTTTTGACAAAAGAGGATGAGAAAAATAAATTCTTTTTAATGAAGCCTTGTTTGAAAAGCAAAGAAGACCAACAAGCATTATGGAATGCAATTAAAAAAACAAAAATTAATACAATTGGTTCTGATCATGCTCCTCATACTGTTGAAGAAAAGCAACAGGAAGTTTATGGAGTTCCTGGAATTGAAACAATGCTGCCTTTGTTGTTAGATTCTGTAAACAAAAATAAAATAACATTACAAAAGGTTGTTGAACTTTGTTGCTATAACCCAGCTAAGATATTTAAGATTAATAATAAAGGATTTTTACAGGAGGGTTTTGATGCAGATTTAACTATTGTTGACATAAATTTGGAAAAAAAGGTTAAGAATGAAAATTTGTTTACAAAATGTGGTTGGAGTCCTTTTAATGGCTGGAAATTAAAAGGATGGCCTGTTATGACTATTGTTAATGGCAATATTGTTTTTGATAATGGAAAAATTAATGATATAAAAGCTAAGGAAGTTAAGTTTGAGAAAGAAAATCCATTCAAGAAGAAAGAAAATAAAGAAGAAACCAAAAATATAAATATAACTGAAGATAATAATGATTTAGAATGATAAAAAAAAAAGTTGCTAAAATATTATTGAATCTTAAGGCAGTTACTTTAAGCCCTGAAAAACCATATAAATTTGCTTCTGGAATATTAAGCCCAATTTATTGTGATAACAGAGTATTAATGAGTTATACAAAAGAAAGAAAAAAAATAGTAAATTTTTTCATAAAAACAATAAAAGAGAACAACTTAAACTTTGATGTAATTGGAGGAATTGCAACCTCAGGAATTTGTTGGGCTGCTTGGATTGCTGAAAAACTTAAAAAACCAATGATTTACATAAGGGCAAAAGCAAAAGAGCATGGGAAAGAGAATTTAATTGAGGGAAAACTTGAGAAAGGTCAAAAGGTTTTGATTATTGAGGATCTAGTCAGTACAGGAGGCTCTTCTCTAAGTGCAGTAAATGCTGTAAGAGAACAAGGTGGTATTGTAGAGGATTGTGTTGCTATTTTTACTTATGAAATGGAAAAGCAAAAAAAAAGTTTTGCAGAAAATAAGTGTAATTTATTTGCATTGAGCAATTTTACAGCTTTAATAGATGTAGCAACAAAAGAAAAATATATCAAAGAAGAAGATAGGGAAAAAGTATTAGAGTGGAATAAGAATCCTGATAAATGGGGATTACAATGAAAATACTTTGTATTTTCAAGGTTATGTCAGAAATCGAAGATTTCTGAGCACAGTCGGAAATCTTCAATTTCCGATGAAACGAGGTTTTAACAAATGAAGATAATCAAATTAGATAAGAGCATTATTCCTGCATGTGATGTTCCTACATTAGAAAAATTAAAACAGTTAGTAAAAGAAACATGTTCTGTTAACGGTATTGGTGCTTATAAGATTGGGTTTGAGTTAGTAATTCCTTTTGGAATGAAAGCTGTTGTTGAAACAATAAGGAAGTTTACAGATTTACCAATTATATATGATCATCAAAAGGCAGCAACAGACATCCCGGATTTAGGAGAAAATTTTATGAAATCCTGTAAAGGAGTTAATGCTGTTATTTTATTTCCACAGGCAGGTCCTGTTACTGAAGAATCTTGGATAAAAGCAGCTCAAAAAGAAAAACTTGGCGTAGTTGTTGGTGGAGAGATGACGCACAAGGGCTATTTAAAGCAGGATAATGGTTTTATAGATGATGATGCTCCAAAAAAAATTTATGAAATAGCAGCAAAGTTAGGAGTAAAAGATTTTGTTGTGCCTGGTAATAAGCCAGAAAAAATTAAAGAATACAGGGAATTTTTAGAGTCTTTTAAAATAAAGCCGGTATTATACTCTCCTGGATTGATTACCCAAGGTGGTGATTTAACAGAATCTGCAAAAGTAGCTGGCAATAATTGGCATGCTATAATTGGAAGAGCACTTTACGAAGCAAAAGATATTAATAAGGCTGCAAGGGAGTTAGCAAAAGCACTAATTCAGTAAATATTATAAAGTTTTAATTTTTTCTTTAGAACTATGAAAATAGCTGTTTGTGGTTTAGGCTCAGGACATTATAAGAAGGATATTTTAAGGAAAAGCTATGAAATTGGCAGAGAAATTGCTAAAAATAAAATTATCTTATTGACTGGAGGTTGTTATGGTTATCCTTATGAGGCTTCAAAAGGAGTTGTTAAAGAAGGAGGAACTTCAATAGTAGTATCTCCTGCTAAAAATTTAAATGAACATAAAAAAAAATATAATTATCCAATAAAACATTTTACAAAATTTGAATTTACAGGGTTAGGGGTTCCAGGAAGGAATTTTCCTTTAATCAAAAATTCAGATGGTGTCATAATTATAGGTGGAAAATCTGGTACTTTAGTTGAGTTGTCAATAGCATTGCATGAATATAAACCAATAAGTGTATTAAAAAATTCTGGAGGAATTACTAGTTTAATACCAAAAATTGCAGATATCTGCACAAAGAAGAAAAAACAGAAAATTATTTATGAATCAAATTCTAAAAAATTAGTAAATAAGTTAATTAAATCAATAAAAATATAATCAATATTAAAAACCAATATAAAAAAAAAAAATCATTAAAAAATAAAAAAATAAATAAAAAACAATGAAAAAAATTAAAAAAATAATTTTGCTATTATTCATTTTAATACCTGTAGTTACAGCATTTGATTTATCTCAGTATCCAAACTTTTTAATTGATAATAGAACCATTGATACAATATTAGTTATCGGAGATAATACAGTAGATGAGCCTGCTGCTTTAAATATAATAACTGGCTTGAAACTTAGTGAGTATTATATTAAAGATAGTTTAGAATATGATCCAAGAATATTAAATTTTATGTATGAACTCCCTTTGAAAAAAAGCAGTGAAATAAAAAGTTTATATGACAAAAATATCATTATTGTTGGAGGGCCTTGTGCAAATAAAGAAGCAGCAAGGATTATGAATGCTAAAACAGAATGGCCAGAATGTGCTATTGGTTTTAAACAAGACTTTGCAAAAATCAAATTGTATAATAATTATGGCAAATTTCAGTTATTAGTGGCAGGTTACGAGGCAAAAGATACTTTAGCAGCTTCAACTGTTTTGGAAAATTTTGTAAACTACACTTTAATGGGAAAAGATATTGAAGTAAACACATATAATCCAAAAAGAGTAGTTTTAAATAAAATAGAATAAAAAAAAAAATCAATAAAAATATATCAATAAATAAATTCACAAACACAGTAGTCAAACATAGTTTGCCTACAATATGAAATTGAACCAATATTTTTTTTAAAATTTTTTAATTAAATGATTAAATTTATTAATAAAATAATAAAAAAAATAAAAAAACTGAAACAAGTGCACAAATAATTGTGAATATTTTAATGTAAGAAATAATGATAAATTAGATATTGATTAAAATGAAAGAAGCGCTTTTTTATAAAAAATTAGATAAAAAAAAAATTCAATGCTTGCTTTGTCCTAGAGAGTGCATTATTCCAGAGGGAAAAAGAGGTTTTTGCAAAGTAAGGGAAAATAAAAATGGGAAACTTTTTTCAGTAGTATACTCAAGACCTTGCTCAGTTCAAATAGACCCTATAGAAAAAAAACCATTGTTTCATTTTATTCCTGGGCATAAAAGTTTTTCTATAGGAACAACTGGTTGTAATCTGGCTTGTAAGCATTGTCAGAACTATACTACTTCGCAAGCTTATCCTGAGGAGTTTCCAGGATATGAAATTACACCTGATAAGGCTGTTTCTGAGGCTATAAAAAAAAAGTGTAAAAGCATTTCATATACTTATAATGAGCCAACTATTTTTTATGAATATGTTTTGGATACTGCAAAAATTGCAAGAAAGAATAAACTGAAGAATGTGATGGTTACAAACGGATATATTAATCCTGAGCCTTTTAAGCAACTTTATGAATACATAGACGGGGCTAATGTTGATTTAAAAGGTTTTGATGATAGATTCTATAGAGAGGTTTCAGCAGCAAAACTTGAGCCTGTTTTAACAACTTTGAAGAATTTAAGTAAAAGTAAAACCTGGTTTGAAATAACTAATTTGATAATACCAACTTTAAATGATAATTTAAAAAAAATAAAAGAGATGTGTGAGTGGATTAAGGAAAATTTAGGCATAAATGTGCCATTGCACTTTACTGCATTTTACCCCACTTACAAATTAATTGATTTACCTCCAACTTCTCCTGAGATTTTAGTTAAAGCAAGGGAAATTGCCCTGAAAACAGGACTTAACTTTGTTTATGTTGGAAATGTATATGTTGAAGGAGCAGAAAACACTTATTGCCCTAAATGTAAAGAACTGTTAATAGAAAGAATGGGTTTTTCAATATTACAGAATAAAATTAAGGATGGGAAATGCCCTTGCGGAGAGAAAATAAGCGGTGTTTGGGAATAGTTTTTTAATTTGATTATTTTTTTTTTAATCATTAATAGTATATAATAAAAATAATATAAAATATTCTA
Source organism: uncultured Methanosarcinales archaeon (assembly GCA_964467845.1). Classification (GTDB taxonomy): domain Archaea; phylum Nanobdellota; class Nanobdellia; order Woesearchaeales; family CAYXTQ01; genus CAYXTQ01. The sequence goes on from CAYXTQ010000020.1 coordinate 8,203, forward strand.
ATTTTTACAATAAGATTTATAAAACAATAAATAATTTCATACTTAAATAAAATAAGTTGGGGGAATATATGAAAAAATTTTTACTTTTATTATTTTTAATAGTATTTTCTAAAATAACTTTAGCTAATGTTTTTATTAATGAAATAATGTATAATCCTCAAGGCAATGATTCTGGTCATGAATGGCTAGAAATATATAGCAGCGAATATGTTAATATATCTGGATGGGTTTTTTATGAAGATGGGACTAATCACGGATTGGCATTAATTAATGGAAGCTGGATTATAAGGTATGCTGTTATTGTGGATGAGTATGACACTTTTCTGTCAGATTACCCAGACTTTAATGGAACATTAATTGATAGTTCCTGGAGTTCATTAAGCAATTCAGGAGAATACATTGCTGTAAAAAATAGAAATCTGGAGTTTATTGATGGAATAAATTACTCAACAGAAATTGCTAATGGAAATGGTAAATCCTTATCGTTAATTAATGAAAGCTGGGTAGAAGCTGATCCTACACCAGGCTATGAAAATATAATAATTAAAGAGGAGGAAAAAGAAGAAAATAAAAACAAACAAGATATTAAGTTAGAGGTTTACTTGGAAGATGAAATTAATATTGGAATAGAGCAAACAAAATTATTCAAAATTACAAATCTAAATCCAGAATTAGGCAAAGCATACAATATAAATGTCTATTATAATATAACAAAAGATGATTTACTAATAAAGGAGGATATATTTGTTAAAGATGAGGTAAATTATTATTCCACAACAGATACCGGCTTTTTTTTTCCTGAGAGAACAGGAGAATATTATATTTGCGGTAGGATAATTAATTCAAGCATTAATGACACCAATTCTACTAATGATTATGCATGTAAATATTTTACAGTTGTTGATACTAGTTTAATGCCCTGCAATATAACATTAAACATAACAACAGACAAGGAAATCTACATAGAAGGGGAATCAGTTAAATTTAATCATAATTTAAATAACGAAGAGTTCCCTTTTGTTATAGAATATTGGATAGAAGATTTTTTTGACAATATCTATAAAGAAAAATATAATACAACTAATACAAACCAAAAATCATGGAAGACGGATATAGAAGAGCAGGATAGGGTTTTATTTATAAAGTCTATTGTATATCCTAACTGCAATGATTCAAATTTATTGGATAATTCTGCAGAAAAAATGTTTATTGTTAAGTCAGAATATAATGAATCTGAAGATATTGTTGAAAAAGATGAAGAATCTAGTTTGGAAATAGTAGAAGTTGATGATAATGTAAAGTTTGGCGATACTTTGGATGTTAAGGTTAAAATTTATAAGGGCAATACAAACAAGTATTCAATAAGCTTGTGGGTAGAGGATGGTAAAAAAAAAATTAGTGAAGTAACAAAAATACATTTATATGAAAAATATAGTTCTTATAACGGGCAATTACCAATAAAGCTGGATAATAATTGTGATCTAGATTTAGATGATGGAGAATATGACGTTGTTATAGAAGGCCTTGATAAAGAAGACAGGAAGGAAATAGGGATAGAGGGAATTACAACATCATTATGCCCAAAAACATCTTCTACAAAAAAAATTTCAAGCAGCAAAAAATTTGAGTATGAAGTTATTGATGCGCCGTATTTTGTTAATGTCGGTGAAGAATTTATATCAAGATTAAACATTGTGAATAACGATGAGGAAGATTATGATATTGCCATTTGGAGTTATGTTTATAGAGGAAGTAAGTGCTACTCTGGTGATAAAGAACAGAATAAAGAAAAATTTGTTTTACAAGCAGGTGAAGCAAGGATTATTGAATTAAAAAATGTTGTTTTAGATGCAGAATCAGGACCGTATAATTTAAAATTAAAGATAAATAAAAATAACCAGAAGACAGATTATGAAATTACAAAACAAATTACAATTGAAGCTTTACCCAAAATAGAAACAACAAAAACTATAGAAAAAAAAGAAAATATTACTAAAAAATTAAGTTTTCAACAAAGTTTTAGGCCTCAAATAATATATGAATCCACTACCTATAAATCTAAAAAATTAATACTTTATTTCATTATTGCGATACTGACTTTTTTAAGTGTTATATTAATCTGGAGAAGATAGGTTAAATAAATAAAAAATTTCATTTTTAAAACTTTCTAAATTTAGAAACCTTTTTATAATAGTTTATAAAGTATGTAAATTACTTTTAAACTAGAGAATTAATTTTGCGAAAGCAAAATTTTCTCGTAATTGCCTTAATCAATGTACTAAAATGGATCAAAAACTAAAGGAGAAAATAGATGAAGGTTATATCTTATGCAGGAGCATAATTGAGATAGCAGGAACACCAAAAGAGCATATAGAAAAAACAATAAAACTTGTAGTAGAAGATATAAAGAAGAAAAAGAATATTATTCTGAAATCAGGGGATATCTTTAAAACAAAAGAAATTGAACTTAAAGAACTTAAGAAGAAAGGAAAACTATTCAGCACATATGCGGAATTGGAGTTATTATTTAAGGATATTCCAACGTTAATAGAATTCTGTTTTGATTATATGCCTTCTTCTTTGGAAATATTAGAGCCTAAGGATTTAGAACTTGAGACAAATGAGTTTGCAGGCTTGTTAAATGATTTATTGGCAAAACTTCATCAGGTGGATATGATTTTAAAAGGACTTAGAGCAGAAAACAAGATATTAAATGAGAATGCCTCAAACCTGTTGAGAAACTTAATTATACTTTCATTAGACAAGCCAAAAACATTAAAGGAGGTGTCAAAAAACATAGGAATTCCGGAAGAGCAGTTAAGTCCTTTTATAAAAGTGATGGTTGAGAAAGGAAAAATTAAGTTTGAAAAAGAAAAAATATCCTTAAGCAAATAATCATTATAAAAAAATCAATAAATAAAATTTAAAAAAAAAAAAACAATAAGGTGAACAAACACATTAAGGCAAACATAGTTTGTCTTAAGTACGAAGTTGAACAATTATTTTTTTTTAAATATTTTAAATTCAATGAAAATCAATATGATTTTCAAGATTAAAATAAAAATATTTTAATCAATGATTTTTAATAAAATAAAAAAATAAAAAACAAAAACTGGAACAAGTGCACAAATAATTGTGAATGCTTTTGTTCAGTTAATGGCT
>CAYXTQ010000021.1:0-5341 GCA_964467845.1 uncultured Methanosarcinales archaeon
AAGAGAAAATAAAGGATATAATGTCTACTCCAGAAATGAAAAAGATATTATCTGAAAGAGCAAAAAAACAGTGGGAAGATGATAACTACAAAGAGTATATGATTGAGAAATTCCTAGAGTTTTTTGAAAATAATAAAGAATATAGAGAAAAATCTTTAGAAATATTAAATAAAGCACAAAAAGAATACTGGTCAAAAGAAGAAAATAAAAAGCTGCAATCTGAAAGCGTTAAAAAATATTTTGAAAAATATCCAGAAGTTAAAAAAAAGCTAAGAGAATTAGCAAAAAAACAGTGGGAAGATGCTAAATTAAAAGAATGGAGAAGTAGCAAAACAAAAGAGCAATGGACTAAAGATTTTAGGGAGAAAAGAAAGAAATCTTACAATAGAACATATTTTAACCATACAATTAATTTTATGAAGCAATTATTAAAAAGCTATGGAAATTTAGAAGAGTATGATAAAGAAAGAGTTAAGTCTAGAAATAAAAATTTGTTAAAAAAAGAAACATTCATTCAAAGATTTTTTAATAATAATGAAGAATCTATGATAGAAGCAATAAAAAACTATAATCATAAAATAAAAAAAATATTTAAACTTGATCAAAAAATAGATGTTTATGATTTAGAAGTTGAGGAAACGCATAATTTTGCACTTGCTTCCGGAGTATTCGTCCATAATTCTGCAAAACAAGGAAGAAATAGAGAATTCCAGGCAATATTGCCGTTAAAGGGAAAAATCCTTAATGTTGAAAAAGCAAGGCTTCATAAAATATTAAGCAACCAGGAGATTGTTACAATAATAACTGCTCTAGGCATAGGGGTTGGAGATGAGTTTAATATAGAGAAATTAAGATATCATAAAATCATAATAATGACTGATGCAGATGTTGACGGAGCGCATATAAGGACTTTACTTTTAACTTTTTTCTACAGGTATGCAAAAGAATTAATTGAAAAAGGTTATTTGTATATAGCGCAGCCTCCGTTGTATAGGGTTAAAAAGAGCAATCATATTTATTATCTCTATAATGAAGAAAAATTAAAACTATTAATTAGCAAGATAGGCAAAGATAATGTTACAATACAAAGGTATAAAGGCCTTGGAGAGATGAATCCAAAGCAATTGTGGGAAACGACAATGAACCCAAAGAACAGGATACTCTTACAAGTTACATTGGAAGATGCAGTTGAGGCAGATAAAATGTTTACAATCTTAATGGGTGATGATGTAGAACCTAGACGAAATTTTATTTTTGAGAATGCTACACGGGTTGTTAATCTGGATATTTAAAAGGAAAACCTTTATAAATAAATCCTAGTTTCTCAACTTAAATAAAATCAATAAAGAAAATTCAATATTAAAACATCATTAAAAAAAAAAAAATTCAATAAATAAATTATCAATAATAAAAATTCAATAAAAAAAAAATCAATAATTCAATATTAAAACATCATTAAATCAATAATAACAAAAAAAAAAAAACTAGGTTCACAAACACATTAAGGCAAATTTGTCTTAAGCATGAAATTGCACCAATATTTTTTTTTTAAAATTTTTAAATTCATTGAATTTATAATAAAATAAAAATAATAAAAAACTGGAACATGTACACAAATAATTGTGATTGTGATATAAAACATAATGATTTTGATTTAATAAAAAAAAATGGAAAAGGAAAAGACTGCAGTAAAAATAAAAAAAAAAAATTGGTTTGAGATAGTAGCACCAAAAATATTTGATGAAAGAATCATTGGAGAAACTACAGTTACAGAGCCTAGCAAATTAATAGGTAAGCCTGTTTTGTTGAATCTAATGGTTCTAACAAATGATCCAAAAAAACAAAATATAAGTATCAAATTTGTTGTAGATGATGTAAAAGATAATAGGGCTGTTACTAAGGTTACTGGTTATTATCTTAGTCCTTCTTCTTTAAGAAGGTTTATGAGGAAGGCCACTACAAGAATAGATGATTCTTTTATAGCAGAAACATCTGATAATGTAAATATAAGAATAAAACCGTTCTTATTAACTAGGAAGTATGTTACTGGTTCTGTATCAACCAATATAAGAAGGTTAGCGAGGAATTTTATAATAAAACAAGTAAAAAAAAATACATATGAAAAACTAATTACTGCTTTAGTCACAAATAAATTACAGAGGTCTTTAAGTGCAGCAATAAAGAAGGTATATCCATTAAGAGCAAGTGAAATTAGAGCAATGTACATAGAAAAGGAGAAAAAACAAAAATCTGAAACAAAGCCACGAGCAGAGCCTAAAAGAGAAGAGAAACCAAAGGAAGAAGATAAGAATGTAAAAGAAGAGAACAAGGAACAACCTAATGAAATAGTGGAAGAAGTAAACAACTCAATAAACAAATAATCAGTTTAAAAAAAAAAAAAAAAAGATTTCTAATAAAGAAGAATAATTTCTTCTTTAAAATAAACGAAAGATTTATATATATGTTAACCCATATAGGTATACTTTTCCGTATACTAGTAATATAAAATGGATACAAAACAATCAATAGAATGGTTAAAGCAAAGAAATCTTGTCAAATTAGCAAGAGCGAATTATTTTTATTTAGAAAAGGTATTTAAAGAATGTTTAAAAGCAGGTAATGAAGATATTTTAATAATTGGTGATACAGGCTTAAAAGGTCAAAATATTTCATCTGTTTTATCATACTCCTATTGTTTGGCAGCTTTAAAATTGAAACTTAATCCTAAGATAATATTACAGAGACAAAAGACTAGGGGTAATGAGGCTGATGATGATGTGATTACAGCATTAGAAGAATTAAAAAAAAAAAGCATTATAATTGTAAATGTTTCAGATAAACTTGGAGGCTTAAAATATATTGGAAAAAGTTTTAGGGGATTTTGTTTAAGCAAAAAACACAGATTTATTTCTTCAACAGGTTTAGGTTATTTACCAACAGAAAGGATTAGTGATTTAATTTATGCTTTAAATATAGACTATAATGAGTTAAAAAAAAAGCATTTGGAAATAAAAAAAAAAATAGATAATGGAAAGGAACTGCATGTAACAACATTGAAAGGAACAGATATGGTAATTGATATAAAAAATGTTAAAGCTGTTTCTGCAGATGGTATTTACTCAAAACCAGGTTCTGGAGGAAACTTGCCTGCAGGAGAGGTATATTTAGCTCCAAACAATGTTAATGGCATAGTTTTCATAGATGCTAGCAGTAGAAACAGGTTTAATACAAGGCTGATAAGAAAACCAATAAAATTAGTTATAGAAGAAGGTTATATTACTAGTATAGAAGACGGGCATAAAGCAGAGTTGTTAAAAAAAACACTAGAATGGGCTGAATCAAAAGCAAAATATCCTGAAAGAATAAGAAGAGTAGCAGAGTTTGGTATTGGTGTTAATCCTTATGCAAAGATAATAGGAAGCACGATTGTTGATGAAAAATCCCTTGGAAGCGCACATATTGGTATAGGCAGCAATTACTGGTTTGGCGGCAGTAATAAAACCATAATTCACTTAGATCAGGTTTTTAAGAATCCTAGAATAAAGTTAGATGGAGAGGTTTTAAAGGTGTAATATTAGATCTGTGTTAAGTATGATTAAGCATAGAGTTTGTGAAGGGGCAAAATTAAATTCTAATCTGAAGGTTGGACAATAAAGTAAAAATATCTTGCTTTTTTGGTTAATAACTTACATTTATATAATTTAGATTGTATTTCACATCCTCCTGGAATTTGTTCTGCTAATGAAAAAGCACTAGTAGAATCTTTATTAACCTCAGGTTTACGACCTATAACTTTTTTAATAAACTTAGTCAATTCCTTTGTACAGTAACCTTGACCTAATATTTGGTTTACTTCAAATCCATTTTTAGACAACAATTCTTCAAGCTCTCTTTTAGTATATTCTTTTATATGATAAGGATTGTATCCAATAGTACATTCTGAATTAGGAGTAGAAAGCAACAAGCATCCTTTTGGACTAATGTGTTCTCTGAGATTCTTCAAGGCAGCTTCAGGTTTATGGAGATGTTCAATAACTTCAAAAAAAGTTATTAAATTGAATTTTCCAAATGGACTTAAATCAACATTCTCTAAATCTCCAATGTAATAACGAATATTATTTCTAGAATAATTTTTAATAGCATAATTTATTGCATCAGGAGAATTATCTATGGCGATTACCTTTGATGAATGTTGAGCTAACATATCAGAACCATACCCAAATCCACAACCAGCATCAAGAACTACACTATCTTTATCCAAAAATTCTAATGATTTTTTATATCTAACTAAGTGTTCTAGTTTGGTTAATTTTGGAGCTTCTCCCTCTATAATAGGATCAATACGTTCAAGTATCATATTTTAGCGGAAATCTCTATCATATATAAATTTTTCGTTTTTGTAATTTCTTGTTAGTAGTTACATTATTGTAACTTCAATTTTTCTACATAATGATTGAATATAAAAAAAAAAAATTATTAAACCTAAACCTTTAAATATAATTTAAAATTAAATGAGAATTCTATGTATAGGCATTATCCATATGGGGGACAAATAAAGATAGGTAATATTGTAACATCCAAAACTGAGTTGAATGATTTGTTTAAAGCATGGCTAGCTATAAGTTTAGCATTTGCTATAGTAATGGGTGGATTTTCTTTTTCAACAAAATTTATTTTAATATTTTTAATAGCAGCTTTAACAGTTGGTTTAGGATTTATTATCCATGAAATGGGTCATAAAATAGTTGCACAGCATTATGGCTGTTTTGCTGAGTTCAGAGCATTCAACACTATGTTATGGTTAGCTGTAATAATGGCTTTTTTTGGGTTTGTTTTTGCTGCTCCAGGAGCTGTGATGATATCGGGGCCTGTTGGTGTTAGAAGAAATGGAAAAATATCAATGGCAGGTCCTTTGGCTAATTTAATATTTGCTTTATTTTTCCTAACTTTATTGTTAATACCTGTTACTGGTTTATTGAAAACTTTGGCAGGCTATGGTTTTTTAATAAATACATGGCTTGGGTTGTTTAATTTATTGCCATTCTGGAATTTTGACGGAAAAAAGATTTTAAGGTGGAATAAATTAGTTTATGGTATAATGGTTTTTGTTGGTTTTGTATTTATGTTTGTGCAAGCATATATAAAGTAGAATAATCAATAAAAAAAAAAATTCAATACTAAAAATCATTATAAAAAAAAAAAAAACAAGAGGTTCACAAACACATAAGGCAAACAAAGTTTGTCTTAAGCACGAAGTTGAACAATATTTTTTTTAAAATTTTTAATTCAATGATAATTTTTAAAAATAATAAAAAAAAAAAAACAACTGGAACGAGTGCAC
>CAYXTQ010000021.1:5351-7963 GCA_964467845.1 uncultured Methanosarcinales archaeon
AATGGCTAAATAAATATTGATTAAAAAAAAAAAACTAAGCCTTAAACCATCTTCTTGCTATCTCATCTGCAAATTCAAAGTTTAAATTTTTATGGTTAATTAGCCTGTTTCTAATGTTTTCAATTATCTCTAATCTTTTTGAAGGATCTTCCATTATACCACCCTTTTATAGATGTAAGCAAAACAGATATAAAAATGTTTTTATTTTCCAAACAATCCTTTAATATCTGCTAGAGTTGCTGCAAAATCTCCTTTGTTCTTTGTCAGCAAAGCTATAAAAATAATTGCTGCTATAAAAATTAAAAAAGTTATCCATTTGCCTAATCTAGCTTTTTTGAACATTTTTTATTACTCCATAACCTATTAACCTAAACCTGTTGCCTATCCTCCTTGAAATTGTAACCCTGGAACCAGCATCTGCGCAAACCGGCAACTTTAATTTGCACTTAATTGTATTTTTACCTAATTCATAGACTACGCCTACAGTAGCAGCAGAATTTACATTAAGCATTAAAGCTTCTCCAAACTTGATAGGCTCAACATTTAATTCTTCTTTACTCCCAACAACTCTTTCAAGTAAATGAATCTCTAAACTGAATTCATACCAAACTTCAGGCAATTTTCCAGGCAAACCAACTACAGATCCTGTTAAAGAATCTGATTTAACGATAGCGGGGTCCAATAAAGTTTGAATGCCGATAGAGCCTCCTGGAATAACTTCATTAACTTTAGCACCACCGGTTATAATACTTACTATTTTTGTTTTAATAGGTTTCCATATCCTCTGATTTTTTTCTTCAACCATCCTTCCAGGCTTTATTTCAATTTCTTGTCCTTCAACCAATTTACCTTGCTTTAAGCAGCCTCCTAATACCCCTCCTTTTAATTCTTTTATTAAAGTTCCTGGCCTGTTTATATCAAAGCTTCTTGCTACCATCGTCAGAGGGTCTTTTTCAGTATCTCTTTTTACATTTGGAATACTTTTTTCAATAGATTCTATTAATGCATCAATGTTAACTCTTTGCTGGGCGGATATAGGTATGATTACAGCATCTTTGTATTTTGTTTCCTTCAAAAAATCTTTTATTTGATTGTAGTTTTTAATTGCAGTTTCATCATCAACTAAGTCTATCTTATTTTGAACTATAACTATATTTTCAACACCAATTATCTCTAAAGCCATTAAATGTTCTCTGGTTTGAGGTTGTGGACAAGGTTCATTAGCTGCTATTAGTAATATGGCTCCATCCATTATTGTTGCTCCTGAAAGCATAGTTGCCATTAGTGATTCATGGCCAGGAGCATCAACAAAGCTAACTTTTCTAAGAAATTTAGTTTTTACCTTGTGTTTTTCACATTCCTCTTTTGTAGTATAAGCCTTATATCCTTTGCATTTAGGACATTTTCTGAATGTAACATCAGCATAACCTAATTTTATTGTAATCCCTCTTTTTATTTCCTCAGAATGGGTATCTGCCCATTTTCCGCTTAATCTTTCCAATAAAGTTGTTTTTCCATGATCAACATGACCTACCATGCCAATGTTTATAACAGGCTGGACTTGTTCAATGGTTTCTTTTTTTTTTCTTGGCATTTTTTTTTTTAATATTTTTATTTATATTTTTTTTAATGATTTTTTTTTTTATTGAATTCAGGATAAATTTATCATTAATAAATAAAATAGGGGGAATACTTCACATTTTACTGAATTCATTTACTTACGTTCCCCACCCCTTCTGAGGGAAACTACTTTTCTTTTGTTTTTTCCTCTTTTTTGTGTTTATGCTCTTCTTTCTTTTCTTCCTTTTTCTCTTCTTTTTTAGGCTCTGCTTTTGGCTTCTCCTCTTTCTTTACTTCTTTTTCCTCCTTTTTAAGTTCTTCTTTTACTTCCTTAGGCTTTTCCTTTTTTTCTTTTGGCTTTTTTTCCTTAGCTTTTGCTTCCTTTTCCTTAAACCCCAAATCTTCCTTACCTTCTTTTAGAACTTTAAGGTTAATCTGAACTATGTTTGCGTGGATTGTGTTGCCGCATACTGTTTTTCTCTGCTTAATCCCTTTGCCTAATTTTGTTTTAATTCCTATACCTTTTACTGCCAAAATTCTTTTTCTTCTTATTCCAGGAACATCTTTTCTCATAGGAAAACCACAATAATCACTACCACCTGTAATCTCAAATTCATAGCCAGCTAGGCCGATAAGGCTGCCGTCTATTTTGTCTCCTATCTTTTTTCCAATAAACGTGTTAGATTGTGGTTCCTTGACTTCCCTTTGAATACTTAAACCGTTTTTTGGATTATTTATTGTTAGCTTAAAATCTGCCATTTTTGTTGCACCTCACTAGTTTAAAGCAAATAATAAGGAGTTATTTAAAAAGTTTACTGAGAATAAAAATATTTAATATTTATATTAATTAATTATTTAATAGTGGTTACAAAATAGAAAAGTTTAAATACAATATCAATTAATTATCAGTTTAATATGGCTATAAAGAAAATATTGTTGGTTGAAGATAATCATATTGGGATAAAATGGTAAAAGATATTATGAATTAAGGCCTTATTAAACATTCTTATAAAAAGGAAAAAAAAAAAAAAAAAATCTTTAAATAAGGAGTA
>CAYXTQ010000021.1:7973-11218 GCA_964467845.1 uncultured Methanosarcinales archaeon
AATCCCTTTTCCATGCATTTTTTTTTTTTTAAATAGATAGATTTAGATCTCGAAATCGACTATATTGAAAGAATCGCTTAAGATAAGATTGTGTTACGAAAAAAAAAAACAATCTTTAAATCAGGTGTGAGATTATGGCAAAATCTAAAGAGAGAAAATTTATTTTTTACAAGGGAGTTGATGATTTGATAGAAGAAGTTGGTAAAAAATTTTTTAAACAGGATCTAATTTTTTGGACTGATTTGGATTTTTATTCAATTGACAAATTAATACAATCTCTGGACTATAAGCCTAGGGTATGTCTCTATAATCCAAGAATAGGTAGAAGTATAAAATATAGATCAAAGGTAGAAAAAGAATTATATGCTAGTATTTTTTACTATGGCATTAATAAAATGGAAGATTTTTTGAAGTTTGACAATAAGATATATCCTTATTTATATGGAAAAGATACCATGTTGTATTTAATAAAATTTTATAAACCTTTAGGCAGATTTAAAGGTAAATTATATAAGTTGAATAAAATAAATACATTAATACTTTTAGAAGCATTTCAGAAGTATGATCTTAATAGTATTTTCACCAACTCTGAAAAATTATCTTTAGTTCTAACTGGAAAGTTTAGGTATTTGAGACATGATTATAGAAATAGAGAATTCAGTTAAAATTAAAAAATTTAAAAAAAAATTATTTCTTTGCCCCTCTTCTGAAATACTCTAACAACTCTGTTGGAACAGGCAATATTATTGTAGAATTTTTCTCTGCTGCAACATCTGATAATGTCTGGAATAATCTAAGTTGTAAGGCTGCTGGTTCTCTGCCAATTATCTTGCCAGCTGCTGCTAGTTTTTCTGCTGCCTGTTGCTCACCTGTTGCTAATATTACCCTAGAGCGTCTTTCTCTTTCTGATTCTGCCTGTTTTGCCATTGCTCTCTTCATACCTTCAGGCAATTCAATATCTTTAATTTCTATGTTTGTAACTTTAATACCCCATATGTCTGTTGCTTTATCTACGATATCTTGTATTTTATTAGAGATTTGTTCTCTTTTCTGCAATATTTCATCTAATTCAAACTGTCCAACTATATTCCTCATTGTTGTTTGTGCTAACTGAGAAACAGCATAAACAAAATGTTCAACTTCAATAACAGCTTTGTCAGCTTCATGAACTTTAAAATATAAAACTGCATTTACCTTTAAGCTTACATTATCTTTGCTAACACACTCTTGTGCTGCTACATCTATAGTTTTTATCCTAATATCAACCCTTTCCCATGTCTGCAAAATTGGAATTACTAACCTTAAACCTGGTTGCATAACTCCTGTAAATTTACCTAATGTAAATAAAACTCCGCGCTCGTACTGCTTTACAACCTTTAAAGCACTAAAAAATATTACTATCACCCAAAATATTATAAAACCAGTTAAACCTATTCCAAAAAAAGCCACATAAATCACCCCCGAAATTTTAGAAAGATAGGTTATTAATAAAGGTTTTCTTTTTTAATGAGTTTTTTGTTGATTATATTTAACAACATTAATTTTTTCCACTAAGAATTCTTGTTCTGGGTTTATATATGGAATATGACCCCTAATGGTAACAGTATCTCCTACTTCAGCTGTCTTTAGATAATCATACCCTCTTGTTAATTTTTGTTTTGCGTAAACTTTTATTTTACCAGTACTATCTCTTAAAGTAAGGTCTATTTTTCCTTTTCCAACAGTAAAAAGCAGCCCAACAGGAAAATTATCATCTCTTGTTATCTCCTCTATACTTAAGTTACTTAAAGTATAATGATTGTGGTTATCAAATCTAATTTTTTTTTTCATAATATTTGGAACATTTTTAAACATATCTTCAATAGAATTAAAAATATGATTTTTATCTCTCAATATTAAACTTCCAAAACCAATTTTACCCATTTCTACTTGCATAATAAGTGTAATTCTTTTAGAGTTAATAAAATTTACGGAAAATAAAATTTATTTTTTACAAAAACATTTAAATAAACAAATAAAATACTTGATAATATGACAGAAGAAAGCTTACATTGGGCTGATCAGATAGCTAATGAAGTAAAAAAAAGAGCAGAAGAAGATGAAACTCTGAAAAATTTAGTAAATGAAAAAGGATATATAGTTTATGACGAGAAAACACCTTCTGGCAAGATACATATTGGTTCAGGCCGTGGTTGGGTTATACATGATGCTATTGCAAAGTCTTTAAGAGATTTAGGATTAAAGGCTAAATTTATTCTAAGCTCTGATGATATTGATCCTTTTGACAAGGTGAATAAAGAATTAGATTCAAGTTTTGAGCAGTATCTTGGAGTTCCTTTCAGGAATATTCCAAGCCCTGTGAAAGGCTATAAAAGTTTTGCAGAGTATTACTTTATGCAATGTGTTGAAAAGTTTGAGGAATTTGGCATTGAAGCTGAGATTGAAAGCACTGGAAAAAGGTATGATAAAGGAGATTTTAATAAAACAATAAAAATAATATTAGATAATGCTGATAAAGTTAATGCAATTTATGAAAGGTTTTATGGAGAATCTCCGCAAAAACTACCATTTAATCCAATCTGCGAGAAATGCGGTAAAATTGGAACAACATTGGCTTATGAATGGGATAAAGAAAGAGAGGTTTTGAAGTATAAATGTACATCTGAATTAGTAGAGTGGGCTAAAGGCTGTGGCTATGAAGGAGAAATTAGTCCTTATAATGGAAACGGTAAATTCCCATGGAAAGTGGAGTGGGCTGCAAAATGGCCAACTGTTGGAGTAATTTGCGAGTTAGCTGGCAAGGATCATTTTACTCCTGGAGGTGCTAGAAGTATTGCTGTTGCAATTTCTGATGAAATTTTGGAGTTTCCACCTCCTTATCCAAGCACTAGAAAAAATATTGGAAAAGCATATGAGTTTTTTACAATCGGCGGAAAAAAGATGTCAACATCTAAAGGAACTGGCATTGGATTTGTTGATTCAACAGAGTATGCTCCAGCAAAGATATTAAGATATTTGCTTGTTGCAACAAGGCCTCATGCTGTAATTGACTTTGATCCAATAACAAGGAATGATTTAATATTGTTGTATGAAAGGTTTGACAGGACTGAAAGGATTTATTTTGGAAAGGAAAAAGTAACAAATCCTCATGAGCTACAGAAACATAAAAGAATTTATGAGTTAGCTCATGTTGGCAAATTAAGGAAAAAAATTCCTCCTCAAATACCATTTACATTAGCAGCAAC
>CAYXTQ010000022.1:0-864 GCA_964467845.1 uncultured Methanosarcinales archaeon
AACAATAGCAACAGAAATACCAGTTTATTTAACAAATGCCGATATTAAATATTTTAAAAAAAGAAATTTCAAAATAAACCTAGAAAATTATAAAACCCCAATAACAGGCCACATAGATATCTTACAAATCAGAAACAACCTAATCCATATTCTAGACTATAAACCAGAAGCATCTAAAACTAATCCGATAGAGCAACTCACAATTTATGCTCTTGCATTAGCATCAAGAACAAAACTTGATCTACATTCCTTTAAATGTGCATGGTTTGATGAAGATAACTATTATGAATTTTTTCCATTGCATACAGTATATCCAAAAAGATAGTTTTTTTTTTTTATTTTTGAATATTTTTGAATTGAGAAAACGGCATTTTTATATATTAGTTAATAAACCCCTATTTCACAATGAAATTAACAATAGTACTAGAACCTCAAGAAGAAGGAGGATATACAGTTTATGTGCCTTCCTTACCAGGATGTATCTCCCAAGGAAATACTAAAGAAGAAGCTATTAAAAATATTAAGGAAGCTATTGAACTTTACCTAGAACCAAATACTAATGAATTGATAGAATATAAAGGAGAACAAATAAAAGTAACTGTATAATGAAGCTACCAATTGTTTCTGGATTTGCTGTCATTAAGTGTCTAAAAAGAGCAGGGTTTATTGCAGTAAGATAAAAAGGCTCTCACATCAGATTAGAAAAATTTGCTGGAAATAAAACAATTAAGATTACAGTCCCTTTACATTCTGAAATTAAAAAAGGTACACTAAATAGAATAATTAAGGATGCAGGTTTAACAAGAGATGAATTTTTAGAACTTCTTGATTAAATTCTAAGGAACAAATGGCACTGGCAACGTT
>CAYXTQ010000022.1:874-1317 GCA_964467845.1 uncultured Methanosarcinales archaeon
AGGCACTTAAAGTTTTTTTTTTTTTTTTTAATTAATTTTTTATTAATGATTTTTATTATTACAAAAACAATACTTTTAAATAATTAAATATTTTAATAATTTTAGGTGATAAATTTGAATAAAGAAATAAATAAGATCAGAAACATTGTATTACCTTTACTAAAAAAAAACGGAGTTGTAAAAGCAGGCATATTTGGATCTTATGCTAGAGGCAAATTTACAAAAAAAAGTGATATAGACATATTAATAAAATTCAAAGGAAGAAAAAGTCTACTAGATCTTGTTGGATTAGAAATGGAACTTGAGAAAGCTTTAAAGAAAAAAGTTGATTTGCTTACTTATAATTCCATTAATCACTTGTTAAAAGACAAGATAATGAAAGAAGAGGTAAAAATATTATGAAGAAGGATGTTAAAGTATTTCTGTTGCATATTATGGAAAGC
>CAYXTQ010000022.1:1327-10308 GCA_964467845.1 uncultured Methanosarcinales archaeon
ATATTTATCTGATATTATACAAGCAATTACTTTGATTGAACAGTTCACGACTAATACCACGAATTACAAAGATTATGTATCGGACTTAAAAACACAAAGTGCTGTAGAAAGACAACTTGGAATAATTGGTGAGGCTGTAAAAAATTTACCTGTAGAGTTTACAAAAAAATATCCAAAAATACCGTGGAATAAAATAGCAAGAATGAGGGATAAATTAATCCATAAATATTTTGGTGTTGATTTAGATCTTACATTTGATGTTATAAAAAAAGATCTTCTAAAATTAAAGGAAGATATAATTAAAATATTAGAAAAAGAAGAAAATTAATATCTCCTAATTCTAAAGAACACTTAACGCAACTGACTCAACAGGAGCAATGTTAAGGCTAGATGGAACTGGCAATGTTATTATCAAACTCGGAACATAATTTTTTTTTTTTTTTTAATTGATTATTATTAATATTTTTATTTATTGAATTTTTTTTTTATAATGATTTTTAATTATTTATTTTCAATATTGAAAAAAATTAAATATCTGGCTAGTGGAATTAAGCCCTATAACTCTAAAACTCTAAAGAATTAACCATTTCTGTAACCCACTGGCCATATGTGTGCGTGAGGTATTTAAATGATCTCTATTTTAAATATGTCAAACAAGAGGTGATTAGATTGGATTTAAGCCAAGAAACAATTCAAGATTTATTCTACAAACAGGTAAGGAACCTTACTCTGAAGAGCATCAACACATTTGATTTACAGTTTAGTGACTGGTGGTTTTAATTCATGTTCTTGAAGCCTCTAAACACCGCCTCTTCCCCTCTCCAAAGGAGAGGGGCTAATTCTTTTTTTTTTTATATATTGATTTAAAAACAATAAACTATATAAATAACAAATACATCTCAAAATTAAGAATGCAAACATTAACAAAAGAAGAATTTAAAATTAGAAGAAATGAATTCCTAAGTAAGATAGAGGAAGGAGCAGTATTTATTCATCCGACTGATACTATATATGGCATAGGTTGTAATGCCCTAGACCAAAAAGCTGTAAAGAAGATAAGGAAAATAAAACAGAGATACACAAGACCTTTTTCAGTTATTGCTCCAGGAAAGAAATGGATCTATGATAATTGCGTTGTTGATAAAAAAATTAATTTATGGATTGAAAAATTGCCTAGGCCTTACACCTTAATCCTAAAATTAAAAAATAAAGACTGTATTGCACCAAACGTAAATACTGATTTAGATACCTTAGGAGTACGTATACCAGATCACTGGTTCAGCGGTGCTGTAAAAGAACTAGGAATTCCGATAGTTACTACAAGTGCCAATATTACTGGCGAAGATTTTATGACTTCTCTAGAAAACCTTTCCGCAAAGATTAAAAGCAAAGTTGAGTTTATTATTTACGAAGGTGAAAAAATAGGCAACCCTTCAAAAATTATTGACTTAACTAAAAGTAAAATTGAAATCATAAAAAGATGAAAAAAAATCATTTACGAATACTTGCCGCTGGAGACATTCATGGAGATACTAGCTTAGCAAAGAAGTTAGCAGAGAGGGCTGAAAAAGAAAAAGTTGATTTAGTTATACTCTGCGGAGATATTACAAGCTTTGACACATCTGTCAGTAACTTAATTGGCCCTTTTGTAAAAAAACATAAAAAGGTTTTGCTCATACCAGGCAACCACGAAAGCATCGCTACTGTTGACTTTCTAGCACAATTATATGGAGTTAAAAATATTCACGGCTACTCTGTAAAGTACAAAGACATCGGTATTTTTGGTTGTGGTGGTGCTAACATTGGCCTAGAACAATTAAATGAAAAGGAAATCTATGACTTATTAAAAAAAGGTTTTGACAAGATAAAATATTTAAAAAAGAAGATAATGGTAACTCATGTCCATCCAAAAGGAACTTTAATGGAGAAATTTACTACAATATTTCCAGGAAGCGGTGGTGTAAAAAAGGCTGTAGAAACATTAAAGCCAGATATACTGCTTTGCAGCCATGTGCATGAAGCAGAAGGTATTGAAGAAAAAATAGGTAAAACCAAAATTATTAATGTAGGAAAAAAAGGGAAGATCATTAATATTTAATTTAAAAATAAAAAGCTTTAATGCTTGGGGTGATAGCATGAAGAAAAAAGAAAAGAAGAAAAAGTATTACAAAAAAGAAGAAGAAGCAGAAGACTTTTAATTTATTTTTTTTTTTTTTTTTCTCTTTTATTTCTGCAAAAATTTAGGAACACTTTCCTTATAGTTTAATATTTTTTTTTTTTTTAACGGCATAACTATTCTGGATACTAAGGCATTTAAAGAATAAGGAAGCCTTATTAACCTTATATAGCCTCTTGAAACCCATGGGTCAATATAAAATTGTTTTACTTCTTTGTTAAGTTCTTCTCTTTCTTTAACTGTTAATGTATATGCTTTCTTATCAAAGACGTGAACATGAGCACCTCTGCCAGAGTAAACTACCTCAACATTTTTGAAATAATTTTTAAGGTAATCCGCTAACCTAAATCCGTTATCAACAGCCAAAGGCAAACATTTACTGCAGAACTCCTTTTTACAACTGCAGGGAATATTATCAGAATCAACATCAAATGCAAGTTCTTGTCCCAAAAAATTATCGCAATTAAAACATTTCTTAAAACATAACTTCCTTAAACATTCTTCAGAATCTTTGTAAATATTCCTATCATAATAAACATCCTCAGGCAAATAATTAATTAATTTTATTCTTAAATTATTTGGTCTTAAACTTATCATCTTGTTTAATTTGCTTTTATCCTTTATTATCCTAGTTTCAGAACCCATATCAACTGCAAACAATTGTGGTTTTCTTCTAAACCATCTATTAACTTTATTTATATCAAACTCTTTTTCATAGAATTCCTTTCTTTCTTCTAAGGTTGAAGCTCTGAATTTATACATTTTTTTTTTTTAATATTTATTTTTATTGTTTTATTGAATTTTTTTTATATTTTAATTTATTGATTTTTTGTTAATAAATATATATCATCTTGCTTTTTTTATATATCCTATTTGCATTAAACTCATTAATGCGCGGTCTAATTGTTTAACATTTCTAATATCTAATTTTTCTATAATTTCTTTTTTAGTCAAAGAAAACTTTTTCAACAAGAGATATAACCTTATACTTAAGCTATCATTGAATGCTTCAAGAAAAGCCTTATTTTTTCTTTTGTGCAGCCTAAATATATTCAGTTCTTTGCATTTTATGAAATTAGGTATTCCATTAACAACAACATTGTGCCTTCCTTCATATAATTTAGGTTTTATTCCTAGTGTCTTAAATAACCTGAAGTAGATTTTCCTCTCTTCTTTTTTGCTAGAAGCTAGCCTAATAGTTCTGATATTGCCATTAACATAATCAACTCCTCCTTCTGCTGCTATAAGCCCTCTTAAAAAAGGTAAAGCAAAGTTCTTATCTTTTATTGCTTCTTTTTCAATGAATTCAAATAAATGACTTATGACTTTCTTTAAAGATAGATTATAAAATCTAATGTCAATCTCGCCATAATTTGGTTTTATTGTGCTTTTCCAAGGATACCAATAAATGTTTTTTATTGATAAGTTTGTGATGTTTAATTCATTTTTCCAATATTCTTTAGCTAATTTTAGAGTTTCACTTCTTTTTTCAAGAGAGATGTCTTTTCCATTTATTGCTAAATTTATGTTCCATGATTCTTTTGGTATCATATTACTTTTATCAAAAAAAATTCAAAACATGATTTATTAAAATAGGTTCTGTGTTTGCAATAGCAATTTGCTGACCTTTTCTTAACATTTCACCATACAGAATACCTAATGTTTCCCAGAATAGCTCATCTAAAATGATTATTTTAGGAATGATTACAAAGTTTATCCTGCCTCTTCCATATATGAACCAAACACCTATGAAATTATCTGGAACCTTTAGCTTTAACCAACTATTTTCGAATAGTGCGGTTGTATTTCTAAGATCAATCTGCGTTGTCAAATTTGACTTTAAGATTAACCATATATAATTTTCCTTAAAAATGTAGCCTAAACCATACCTATTTTTATCTCCTTTATACCATCGTTTAGTGTGTGGTTTTGATTGACTCTGTCCTAGTTTACCTAAAAGCCTGTACCTTAAGATATTTTTAGTTTGATCTTTAAATTTTTTATTTACAATGTATTCTTCAATCTGTAATTCTTTAGGGATAGGCCAATTAGAATCCCATCTTATAAGAGGAACTAACTTAGAAACTTCAATATCTTTGAATTCTCTCAAGTAGTTCTCAAGATTTAATGTTTTATTATTCATTTCAATCACCTCAATTTATGATTTCTTTTTATTTTTCTTAAAAAGAAATATTTTGAGGTGTAAAAAAAGAGAACTTTAAGCGAAACTCCGTAATTGATTTTGGGTTAAAGACCAAAAATCATTATTTGGAAGTTTTGCGTGTTCTCTTTTTTTATCGTAAGAAGTTCTATTTTAAATAATTTTAGGTTAGGAAGTACTATCCTTTAATCACCCCCATAGGCTCAACACGAACCACTTTGAGGGATATACCTGCTCCATGAATAGTGTTAATCACTTCTTCAACGTCCTTATAGGCTTCGGGGGCTTCTTCTGCTATACTTTTTGGTGACGGAGCTTTAGCTATAATCCCCTTTGCAGCTAGTTCTTTAATCACTTCATTCCCTCTGAATTTATTTATTGCTCCATGTCTTGACATTGCTCTTCCTGCACCGTGAGCAGAACTTCCAAATGTTTTTTGCATTGCTGTTTCTGTGCCAACCATTAAGTATGATGCCGTTCCCATCGAACCGGCTAGCAGGACTGGAATATTAGGGAATGATCTAGTTGCCCCTTTTCTGTGAATGAAAAGCTCTTTTTTCTTCCCATCTACAATGTGCATTTCTTTTTTAACTACGTTGTGGGCGATAGAATAAATAGTATGCATATCCATTGATTCCCAGTCTTTTTTGAAAACCTTTTCAAAAGTTTCCCTTATCCATTGGGTCATTACTAACCTGTTTGTGAAAGAATAATTAACAGCACATTTCATAGCTGCAAAATAATCCTGGCCTTCTTTTGATGTAGCAGGAGCGCATGCTAATTGCCTGTCTGGCAGCCATATATTATATTTTTTAACTGCTTTTTCCTGTATTTGTAAATAATCAGTTGCTACCTGATGACCTAATCCTCTGCTACCGCAATGCAGCATTATTAAAACCTGGTCTTTATCAATAACACCCCATTCTTTTGTTTTTTTTTCATCAAAAATATGAGTTACTTTTTGAACCTCTAAAAAATGGTTGCCAGAGCCTAAAGTACCTAATTGAGGCAAACCTCTTTGTTTTGCCAGAGCAGAAACTTTACTTGGATCAGCTCCATCCATTTTTCCATTTTCTTCCATATGTTCTATATCCTTTTTAACACCATAACTATTTTCAATAGCCCAGTCACATCCATTCAATAAAACTTCATCTAATTCATTATTATTTAATCTTAGCTTTCCTTTAGAGCCAACACCAACAGGAACATTATTGTAAAGTAATGGAATTAATTCTTTTAATTTGTCTTTAACTTCATTATATGTCAAATTTGTTCTAATAGAATTTACTCCGCAATTTATATCAAATCCGCATAAACCGCTAGAGATAATTCCATTTTCAGCATCAAAAGCAGCTACAGCTCCCATTGGTAAACCATAACCAAAATGAGCATCAGGTAAAGCGATTACAGGTTCAATAGCACCAGGCAAACAGCAAACATTACTAAGCTGTTCTATAGCACCATCTTCCATTGCTTCATATATTTTTTTATTTGCAATCAGCTTTCCTGCTACTCGCATTTCCTTACGTACTGCTTTTGGCAATAACCACTCATATTCATTTAGCTTTTGCAGTTTTTCTTTCATAGTTCACCCCAAAATTTAAGTAATATAA
Organism: uncultured Methanosarcinales archaeon; assembly: GCA_964467845.1. GTDB lineage: Archaea > Nanobdellota > Nanobdellia > Woesearchaeales > CAYXTQ01 > CAYXTQ01. Next base: position 7,278 of record CAYXTQ010000022.1, read on the forward strand.
AGAATGCATTTATATAACTTTTGGCTTTTTATTATTATTTTTAATTTGTTTTAATGATTGTTTTATTATTGATTTTTGATATTGAATTCACTTATTAATTAAATATCCAAACTAACTGTAACTTTATAGCCTTCATCTGTTTTCTCAAATTTATACTTATACATTGTTACTGCTTTTACAACAGTCTCTCCTAATTCCCGCCTTATAGGCTCTCCATATAAATCAGCAATCAAGTGGGTTTCATCTATTTCTAAAACTTTAAATTTAGAAAAAAACATTTGCTCTGTATCAACAATTGCAATTAAACTTTGCAGCCAGTTAAACATTAAATCTTCAACTGTTTCTGCCTTTACCTCAAATTTTTCTTTCTTCTTAGACTTTACTTTATCTATCTTACAGATAACAGAAAACAAGGCTAAAGCAGCATTTTCAAAAACCTCTTTTAAATCATTTCCATATGCTTCGTACAATACATCTGAAGTCAAACCGTCTAAAAACTTATATTTCATTTTAATGATACTCTACAACCTCTGGTATTTCTTCACTTTCTCCTACCTTTACTTCCTCTTTACTTTCTTCACTTGGTGTACTTGCTGAACCAAACATACTCGCAAATGCACTACTTGGCTCACTATTATCCTCAAATATATTTGGTTGATTACTAAAAATTTCCCTTTCTCCTATCAAAGAAGACAGCATCTTGATTACTTTCCTTATTTCCTCATGGGAATCCTCTTTTGTATCTATTGTGATTTTCATCTTATACTTTACCTAGAATTACAAGCATTTAAATCTTTCGAAAATGTAAGACATTTTCGAGGCTTGAAAATAGAATATTTTCATTGTTTCGAAAATACTGCGTATTTTCGGAACTCGAAAACGCAAAGCGTTTTCTTTGTTTTGTTTTGTTTTGTTTTTTTTTTTATAATTTTTATTATTATAGAAAATCAATGTTAATTTCAAAACCATCATAAGTAGGATATTCTTCAACAACTGCCAAAAACAAGTCCTTTTTGCATAGTAATTTTTTATCTTTATTTATATTTTTTAATAAATTTTTATTTATTATGTCTCTGATTTTATAAACTTCATTAATTAAAGTTAGAATTCTTAACTTATTTTTATCTACCTCTATTAAATTATTTTTTATTTTAAAATTTTTTTTTAATTGATTTTTTATTATTGATAATTTTTTAATTATTGAATTCTTGTTGTTGATTTTCTCAATTTTTTTTCTATATCCTATTCCAGGTTTTAAACTTGATAAATAAATAACCCCCCTAATTAAAGTCCCTTCATCAGTAACTATATCATATTCTTTTTTAATATTTTTAGCCCTTCTCTTGATTCTATTTGCTAACTGTACTTTGTCTTTTAAGGTAGCTGTACAGTAATGGACATTTAGCTTTATTTTGTTTTTTTCAATAAATTTCAAAAGTTTTAGAGCTAATTCTTGAGAGCCTTTTACTGCATAAGATAGTCTGTTTTTTGTTTTATATCCTAATTCTATTAATTTGTTTACTTTATTATCAGCAATTTCTAACTCGTTTAGATTTAGGAAATTTATTTTATTTTTTTGTTTTTTATTTAAGTTATTGATAAAAATAATAATTTTTTTTATATTTTTTTCTTTTCTAGGAATAACAGGAATCTCAACTCCAACATCCCAGTCATAATCTAAAGCTAATCTAATTTTATTCCATAATTTATCAGTATCCAAGTCTAAATGAAACCTTATTTCATCTAATCCTGCTTTTTTCAATTTTTTTAAGTTGTTTTTATTGACTAGATCTAAGGATGTATAAAGGTGTATATGAAACTTTTTGCCAAACTTTTTTTTTAATTTTTTTAAATAAAAAATAGTTCTATCTAATCTGCATAAAGGATCTCCACCTGTAAAACCAGCTCCTTCCGCATTTATCAGCTTTGCTTCTTTTATTATATCCTTAATATTTTTTGTAGGCCATTCATCTGCATAAGTTACATCCTTTTGATATTTTTTATCAGAAATAGGGCAGAAATAACAGCATCTTGGGCAAATGCCTGTGACAAATAAAACTAGCTTTGCGCCCTTTACACACAATTGACAACCCTTAACTAATTTGCCAATTTTATATGAATAATATTTTGTCTTCTTCATAAGAAATGGGCCCAGCCGGATTCGAACCGGCGACCTCCGCCTTTTTCTATCTTAATATGTGAAGGCGACGTCATAACCACTAGACCATAGGCCCTTTATTCAAACAAATTTTTATAATTCATCCATATATTATTTGCAACTTCTTCTGCGTCCATATTTTTTATCTCAGCAATTTTTTTTATTGAATATAATACATTGCTGGGTTCATTCCTTTGACCTGAAAATGGGCTTAAATATGGACTATCAGTTTCTGTTACTATTCTATTTATATTAATTATTTTAACAATTTCTTGAAAATGATTACTTCTTACAACATTTGTTGGAATTGAAAAATAATAACCCAAGTCATAGGCTTTATTAACTAATGAAATGCTACCACTAAAACAATGTAGTACAACTTTTTTTATTTTAGAAGATTCTAAAATATCAATTACATCCTCTTCAGCTTTTCTTGAATGAACAATTAATGGTTTTTTTATTTTTTCAGCTAAATTAATTATTTTTTCAAAAATCTCTTTTTGTTTATCATGCTGTTTCAAATTCCAATGATAATCCAGGCCAATTTCCCCAATTGCAACTATTTTATCTTTATTTTTTTTTATAAACTCTAACTCATTAGCAATTTCCTCTTCTTTTAGCTTTATTGCATCTGTTGGATATAATCCTAAAGCTGCCTTTATAACATCATATTTTTTAGCTAATTCTAATGTTGCCCTATTTTTCTCAGGATTAATTCCATTATTAATAATAGTTTTAACATTATTCTTCTTTGCATTTTCTATAACTTTGTCTAAATCTTGCTTAAATTTACAATGGTCCAAATGTGCATGCACATCTACTAATAGCATTTTTATTTTATTATTTTTAATTCATTGATTATTTAAAATTTAA
>CAYXTQ010000022.1:10318-11217 GCA_964467845.1 uncultured Methanosarcinales archaeon
TTTTTTCTTTTTTTCTTTTTTTTTTTTTTTTTTTTTATTATTATTGAAATTTTAAAAAAAAAAAATACGAGTGAAATTTCATGCTTAAGACAAACTATGTTTGCCTTAATGTGTTTGTGCACCTAGTTTTTATTTATTTATTATAATTTATTATTGAATTTTGATATTGATGTTTTTATTGAATTCCAATTATTGATTTAAAACAATAACCTTTATAAATATTCCTCTATTCTCAAAAAGTATGGATTACATAAGAAAAAAAGGAGCATAAGGTTTGATTTCTTTAGTTAGTTATATTTTTATTTTAATTAATAATTTTTATGGAGGTAAAAATGAAATCTGTTAAACAAATCAAAATAACAAAAAACATGAAAGTTAATGATTTAGTTAAAGAGATGTATAATGCAGGAGTTTTTGGCTGTGGAAGATTGGCAAAAGCCTCTGTTATAATAAAAAAAATGATTAATGATAAAGAATGTAAGGTATTTTTAGGAGCAGCAGGAGCATTAGTTCCAGGCGGAATGAGGTCTATTTTAATAGAAATGATAGAAAAAAAGTATATTGATGTTTTTGTTACAACAGGAGCAAATTTAACGCACGATTTAATTGAATCTTTGGGCTTTAAACATTATCAAGGAAAATGTGATGCTGATGACAGTAAGTTATGCGATAAAGGCATTGACAGAATATATGAAAGCTTTATGCCAAATAAAGTGTATGAATCTTTAGAAGATTTTTTTCAAAAAAACTTTGATAAATTAAAAGACAAGGAAAGCATTAAAGATTTTTTGTGGGAATTAGGAAGATTAGTAAATAAAAGGTCAATATTAAGTATATGCTATAGAAAAAAAATACCTGTTTTCTGCCCAGGAATTGCAGATTCTGGCATTGGCTTAATG
>CAYXTQ010000023.1:0-9613 GCA_964467845.1 uncultured Methanosarcinales archaeon
CTAATTCATCCTTATACAGAATTAAAGAAGCAAGCTCTAGGCCTTTTTCTGAAATAAGGCCATCATTATTTATTAAACCTTTTTTTTTTAATTTTTCAACTTTATTGTTTATTATTTCTTTTAGCACTTTTTGGAATTCTGGAATATTAATATTTTTTTCTATGTAATTTGGATCGTAATTTGCAAGTTTTCTTAAAATTGATTTGCCGTATATTTTTTCAGCTAACTGATAGTTTGTAACTAATTGTTCAAATAACAAGTCCGGATTAAAATTAACTCCTTGGTTAATTGTGTCCCTCAATAATTTTCCATCCTCTGTTATTTTTTTTTTATTAGAAAAAATATCCTTTATTAACTTGTTTCCCAAAGAATTAAAGTTTAGATTTTGCTCTCTTGGCTTTTGTATTTCTTCCTTATAGCTAAAGAGAATCATCTCTTTTATCTTTATAATCCTGAGAGAATTTATCAAACTCCTCTTTTATAAAATCTTCAGGGCTTTTCAAATACTTTGCAGAAGGTTTAAGGCTTATTCTATGAGATAAAACTGAAATAATGGCTTCTTTAATATCAGCAAAACTAACCCTATCATTTCCTTTTAATAATGCATTGCTTTGCGCTCTTTCATATAAGTAAATAGAGGCTCTTACGCTAGGTTTTTTGTCTAAATTATTATCCTCCCTTAATGACCTTACAAACAAAACCATCAAATTAAGCAATTTTTCTGGAAAATCAATTATTTTTTTGCCTTTTAATTTTATTATATCTTTTTCTATTTCAATATTTTCTGGATAATTCATATAAATCAAATCGAATCTATCTAGAAAAACATCAGACAATTTCTCAGTGCTTGTATCATAAGGGTTCATAGTGCCAATAAAAATAAAAGAAACAGGCAAATCCACATCATAGCTTCCAATTGTGACATAGTTTTCCTCTAAAGATTGCAACAAAGCGTTTTGCAGTTTTTCAGGACATCTGTTTATTTCATCAAAGAATAAAATGCCCCTATTGGCCTTGAAGATTTTTCCAGGCGTAAATGCCTGTAAGCTTAATGGTCCAAATTTTAATGCTTTTATAGGATCAATATCTCCAATAAGATCTTCAGCAGTTAAATCAGGGCTTCCTTGCACTCTTATAAATCTTTTTTCTCCAGGTATCTTTTTTTTTTTAAATTTTTTTTTTAGTTTGCATTCAGGACATATTGGATTATTAGGATCGCAATGATAACTGCATTCTTCAACAACATCAATTTCAGGCAGTAATTTTGCTATGTTTTTTGCTAATGTTGTTTTACCAATTCCTGGAGGACCAACTATCATGATATGGTGGTTAGAGATTAAAGCAGATTTAATTTGCTGTTTAACATCTTCCTGGCCTAATATATCTGTAAATGGGTCTTTTTCTTTTGTAAATATTTCTTTGAAATTGTTGTGTAACATTTTAGCCTCATTGAGAAGTTAAATTTATTTATAAATCTTTGGAAAATCAATATCAAATAAATAAAACAATAATAAAATTCATTAGGTGAACAAATGCAATAAGTCAAACAAAGTTTGTCTTAAGTACGAAGTTGAACAATATTTTTTTTTTATTATTAAAATTTAAAAAAAAAATAAAAATAAATAAAACTGGAATGAGTGCACAAATAGTTATGGACATTAGTATAACACCTAATGATAAATTTAATATTGATTTAAAAAAAAAAAAAAATAGTAAAATATATATAAAATAAAGAATTTAATAATTGACTTATGAATAAGATTTTTATATTATTTACTTTATTTTTTTTGTTAGCTTTTTCTGTAAATGCAACTACTTATTATGTTGACAAAGACTCCATTGGCGGGAGCTGCTCTGATTCTAATCCAGGAACAATAACAAGGCCTTGGTGCACCATTGGAAAAGCTAATCAGATGTTGCGGGCAGGAGATATTGCTTACATCAGAGCAGGGACATATACAGAGAATTATCAAGGATATAATGTATGTATTCACCCGGAGAACTCTGGTGTGGAAGGAGCACCTATTACTTATAAGAATTATAATGGAGAGCTGGTTATTATAGCTGATGTTTATCATGGTGCTAGGATTTGGCGAGATTACATTATTCTCGATGGTCTTGAGTTCACAGGCCGTGATTATAATAATCCGACAATGGAGACCTGGATAGTAATAAACGGCGATCACAACATTGTTAGGAATTGCAAAGGTTTCCACAGCGGATATATCGCAGGCTTAAGGATTGAGCCTGGTACAGGCTATAATAAGATTTTAGACAGCATATGGGCTTATACTGGACCTCAACATGATTGGTGGGTGCCTGGGCAGGGTGAGACTTCTGAAAACTATCCTAATGGAGAAACAATTCGTCTTGAAGGGCATCACACTTTGATTGAAGGCAATACTGCCTGGTGGGGCGGGCATAATGTGCTGGGAACGATGCCTGAAAGCGAGGCAACTTATAATGTTATTAGGAAGAATGAATTTTATAATCCGATATACCGTTGCATTGGTTGGGGAAGACCTAATCTTAATCCTCAATATATGGTATTTGAGGATAACATAGTAAGAAACTGCGAACGAGGATATTGGGGGCCATCTCCAGGGTTTCAAATAAATGGTCCTTATTCCATTATGCGACGAAACAGAGTATATGCTATTGATGGACCAGCAATTTCTTTAACAGGGTGGACATGGACTTGGCAGGGAGAAAGCGGTTATTATCTTGGAGCCCACACGAAAATATACAATAATGTTATCTATGACTATGGAAGAAATACGTGGAGAGACGGTCCATACGGTGGCATTAGGATAAGCCGAGGATCAGGTAGCGAGATAATTGACCCGAGTTTTTATGTTGGTGTTGGAATTAAGAATAACATTATTTATGGAAGTTCTACTCCTAGTATTGATTGGAAGTTTGACTCCAGCGAAGTTTCTTTTGATATTGAAGCCAATCATCTGAATGATAATGGTGACCCGAAATTTGTTAGTGCTTCAAATGCTGATTTTCATCTCCAATCAGATAGCCCAGCTATAGATGCAGGAACATTCTTAACCAAAACTCGTTCTTCAGGCAGCGGGACAAAAATTCCAATAGAAGATGCTGGTTATTTCTTTGATGGTTATGGAATTGTTGATGGAGATATTATCCAGTTAGAAGGACAAACCCAAACTGCTCAGATAGTTAGTGTGGATTATGATAATAATATTATTACTGTTGACAGGTCTTTTAGTTGGTATTCTGGCCAGGGAGTGGCTCTTGCATATTCTGGCAGTGCTCCTGACATTGGAGCTTTTGAATATGAAGGTAGCACTCCTCCACCTACTATTCTTGGTGACCTTAATAATGATGGCAAAGTTGATATAAAAGATTTAATAATAGTTGCTTCTAATTTTGGAAAAACACAATTTGATCCTGTTGTTGATACAGACAGTAACGGAGTAATAAATGTCCTTGACATTATTTTTGTGGCTAGCAGGTTTACTTAAATTTTAAAATTAAAAAAAAGAGAAAAAAAAAAAAAATAAATTATTTATAGTTCTTTAATGGTTCAGTGTACTTACATTTAGGATATCTATCGCAAGCATAAAATCCGCCGTAGATTGATTTCCTTAATACAATATTGCCTTGTTTACATTTAGGGCATTTTCTCTTAATTTCGCCTTTTGCTATTGCTTTTGCTTTTTTTCCAGCTTCTCCTTCAACATGCTTTGTTTTGCATTTTGGATTAAGGCAGAATTCTCTAACAGATTTTTTCTTAACTTCTTTAACTACAGGATAACCGCAAACTTCACAAACCTTATCTGCAGGTTTTATATTTTTTCCAGCTGGCAAAGAAACTGTTGTTTTGCATTTTGGATAATTTGAACAAGCAGCAAAACTGCCAAACTTGCCTTTTCTTATCACTAAATTTCCTTCTTTGCAATTCGGGCAATTTCCTAAAGTATTCATAGTTTCTTTTGCTTCCCAATGAGCTTTCTTTAATTCTTCTCCTACTTCTTTCTCATGCTTTCTGAAGTCATTGATAACATTTATTATCTCTTCCTTTGCCTCTTGCAGCACCTCTTTCTTATCTTTTTTACCTTCTCTTATCTCGTCCATCTCATGTTCAAAATGTCTTGTTAACTCTTCATCTATAATCTTAGGAACATATTTTTCTAAAGTTTCAATAATATTTATGCCAAGCTCAGTAGCTTCAATAGATGAAGTTCCATGAACATAATGCCTTTGGAATAATGTGTCTACTATTTGGGCACGTGTAGATTTTGTTCCTAAACTTCTTTTCTCGAGCTCTTTTATAATGGAAGCAGGAGTATATCTTTTTGGAGGCTGAGTTTCTTTTTCATGCAGTGTAATCTTTTTTACTTGTACATTGTCTTTTTCTTTGACTTTTGGCAGTTCCTCTTCCTCTAATCTGACATAATCCCCATAATAAATAAACCAGCCTTTTTCAACAGTTCTTGTTCCTTTTGCAACAAAAATTTCTTTGTTTACATCTATATATATCCTCATAGTTTCCCTTACAGCAGATTCTCCAAATGTCGCCATAAATCTTCTTACAATTAAATCATAAATTTTAGTATATTTGCCATCTAATTTTGGAGTTATTCCAGTAGGATATATTGCAGGATGTGCAGGATCTGTCTTTTTGCCATTATTTGGCATTAATTTTGTTTTTAGCAATTTTGAGCATAATTCTTTATATTTGTCCTGTTTTATTAATAAAGATAATATTTTTGAATAACCAATCTTTGCTGGTAATTGATTAGAGGATGTTCTTGGATATGAAATATATCCAGAAATATAAAGTTCTTGAGCAATAGACAATGTATCTTTTGGCTGAATTTTGAAAACCCTGTAAGCCTCGACCTGTAAAGCAGTTAAATCAAAAGGATTAGGAGGCAATTGATTAAATTGATTTTTTTCAACTTTACTTATGGAACCTTCTTTTTTCCCCTTTACATTAGACATTACCTTTTCTGCTTCTTTTTTTTTCCAAAATTTGTCCTGTATATGCCATGCTTCTATATTTCTGTTGTTTACAGTTCCTTTTAATTCAATCTGCCAGAATGGAATTGGCTTAAATGCCTTAATCTCTTTTTCCCTGCCAACAATTATCTTTAAAGCAGGGCCTTGAACCCTGCCAATACTCAAAATTTTAAAGCCGCCGGTTGTTTTATAAGCGTAAGTTAATGCCCTGGAATAATTTATGCCATTGTACCAATCTAGGAAATGCCTGGTTTCGCCTGCTTCTGCCTGCGGCCAGTCTAATGTTTTTAGTTTATTTTCATAAGCCTCTATTAAATCATATTTTGTTAAAGTAGAGAATTTCATACGTGCAGCATCTTTTTGATTGCAGCCATATTTTACAATATTTAGCCCAATAACTTCTCCTTCGATATCATAATCAGTTGCAACAGTGAAAGAAGAAGCTTCCTTACTCAAATTTTTTATAGCTTGGAGATATTTTTTGCTGTAGCCAGCACTTTTTGCAGTTTCTGCTGTCGGTTTCCATTGAATCTCAAAAACAGGAAACTTATATGATTTATCTTTTTCAGCCAATCCATAAAGATGTCCAACAGCACCAGTTACGACGATATCTTTACTACCATGTGTAACAAGATAATATGGAACTCCTTTATAATTCTTCTTTACAGGCTTTCCATCTGCAAGTGCTTCTGCTATTTTTTGTGCAGATTTCGGTTTTTCTGAAATAATCAGTTCATACATAATTTTTTGTTGGAATTGACAAAAATATAAAAAGGTATCGGAAAGGTTATTTTATTTATCAGTGTGCTGCATAGTAATAGTTTGACTCATGAATTTGTAAACCATAATTTTTAATTATTAGTACACATTTAGAGTTATTTTTTATTTGCGCCTTTTTCATCAAATTTTCAGGCAAACATATAGTACCATTCTTTACTTGTGCTTCTTTAGGCAAATACAACCCTCTATTTTTTTCTAATAACTCTTTTAAATTTTTTTTACTATCATTATAAACTAATGTTTCAATAAACTCATCTGATGCAGCAAATATACAAAAATATTCTCCGTATTTTGTTTTATGTAATACATTATACAAATACAATAATTTATACTTATCTTCAAGTTCTGGAGGTAATTCTAACTTATTACCCTTTAATTTAACTTCAAATACACGAGTTTCCAAATCCTTTTTAGCTTCCATTAACATATAATATGTTAAATATATTTAAAAACCTTTCTATTTTTAACTATTTAATAGTAATTAATTTTATTTATGATAAATATTAAATATAAGCATTTAATTCCAAGTAATATGAAAATCTTTGCTTTTGTTGATATGCATGGTTCGTTGAAGGCTTTAGAGAAATTAGTTGAAAAAATAAAATCACATAAACCAGATATGATTGTATGTGCGGGAGATATTACTATATTTGAGCAAAGGCTTGATTACTTCATAGAAAGATTAAGTAGTTTTAAAGTTCCATTTTTGATTATTCCCGGAAATCATGAATCTGAAAATGAATTAAGGAAAGCATGCTCTTTGTTTAAGAACTCTTATTATTTACATAAACAAATATATGAGAAGATAGATGGTTATCTATTTATGGGTTATGGTGGCGGTGGTTTTGGAAATGTGGATAAGGATTTTGAGAAAAAAAAAAAAAAATTTGAGAAAAAAATAAAAAAAAAAAAAAATAAAAAAAAAAAAAAAAAAATAATTTTAGTAACACACCAGCCGCCATATAAAACAAGTTTAGATAAATTAGGAAATAATTATGCTGGAAATAAAAGCTATGCTAATTTTATTAAATCCAATAAAATAGATTTAGTTATTTGCGGGCATTTGCATGAGAATATTGGAAAAGAAGATAAGATAGGGAATACTTTTCTTATAAATCCAGGTCCATATGGAAAAATAATTGATATTTAAGCAGAATTAATTAAAAAAAAAAAAAAATCAATAAAAATTAATCAATATTAAAAATAAAGAATTAAAAAAAAAAAAAAACTAAAACTTAATTATTCTTCCTTTAAAGTCTTTTTCTGCTAATAAAACAACCCTTGAGTTAGGTTTTTCGTCAATAATTTTATAGCCAATTAAATTAGCAATTTTTTTTGCAAATTCCTTAACTTCTTTATGTAAAGGCATATTTTCCTGCTGTAATCTTAATCTAGAACTTCCAACCCACATGTATGCTTTTACTTCAATAAACAAAGGATTTGCTTTCTTTATTAGTTTAGCATAATTTTCCTCTTCAATCATGTTTATTCCTTTAATGCATGTAATCCTTATTGTTGTTCTATTTTTTTTCCTTAATTTTTTCATTATTGACAAGCTTTTGTTTAAACGCTCCCAACCATCTTTAAAAAGAGGTTTATTTAAAGTGTTGAATATCTTTTTATTAGGAGCATCTAAGGAAATATATAATTGCGTAACAGGTTGTAGTTTTGCTAATTTTTCAGGAAACTGGCCTTTTGTAACTAAAAAAGTGGTGTTGCCTTGTTTGTGCAATAATTTAATTAATTGGTTAACCTTTGGATACATTATGCTTTCTCCGATTAAAGATAAAGCAAAATGTTTTGGATTTTGGGCTTCTTTTAGCTTTTTCTTATTAGCTTTTGATGAACCGCCAAAACCTGATAAAAGTTTTCTTTGGCCTTCTATCGCTTTTTTAATTATTTCTTCTGGTTTATCATAAGACCAAATCCATTTTGTCGAATAAGGGGTTAAAGGTTCTCTCCAGCAAAATTCACACATATTCGGGCAGCAAATGCTTGTAGTCATTTGACAGCATAAATGGCTTCTTATTCCATAGAACTTTTGTTTATAGCAGAAATCTTCGTCATTAATGGATTTTTTTGTCCATGTACATATTTTAACAGCAGAATGAGATCCAACTATAGCATAATGTTGCTTTTTTAAATTAAGTTCCATTTCCCTTGTTAACATATTATTTTTTGACATTTTTATTAATTTTTTATAATGAATTCAATATAATTTTAAAAAAAAAAAAATGATATTTTGATATTGAATTTTTATTAATGATTTTTTATTGATTAACCCTTTACTGTTAAAATACAAAACTATATAAATATTAATCTTTTTTTGATGGCATATGGAAATAAAATCTGTTATAAAAAAAATAAATAATAATAAAGAATTTAAAAAATGGAAAGCAGATAATAAAGATTTCTATTTAGTTCATGCTTTTAAAATGTTAGATGAGTGCAATAAGGATGAATGGCAGATTGGCTATTATGATAGTAAGGAAGATAAGATGGTGACTTTTATAGTTGAGGAAGATGATATAAAAATGGTGCCTGAAAAGGAGATATTCAGAAAGGAAAAACAAAAAATAAAAAAAATTGACTTAAAAAGAATTAAATTAAGTTTAGAGAAAATTTTAGATATAGCAAAAGATTTTATAAATAAAGAGTATGGTAGAGAAAAATCATTAAAGACAATAATTCTGTTACAAAACCTTGATATTGGGCAGGTATGGAATCTTACTTTTTTAACAAATTCTTTTAAGACTTTAAACTTAAAGATAAATTCTGAGAATGGAAAAATTTTGAAACACGAGTTAACATCACTACTACAATTTGAGGCAGGTTAGTACTACTACAACAAAGCTAATGTTTTTCTTTATTATATATGTTTAATATATGTTTTTTAGATATATATTTTTTATTTCAGTTTAATTTAAATACTACCATATCATTTTTTTTTCTTTGTGAGATTATAGTTTTTTTTTTATTTTCAATAAACCTTTCCTATCCAGATTCTGGGTAAAGCACCCCCGATATTAAGGTAGGAATGGTTTATTTCAGAAAAAAAAAGGTGGTGATTGCGGTTGAAAAATAAAAGTAAGCCAATAAGTTATAAAGCGATAATCAATAATAAGACATTAGTGAAATATATGGAAGAAGAGGAAGAGGAAAGTGAAAACTAAGTATTTTTTGATGAATAAAGAATTTTCAAATTTGTACTGGCAGTATCTAATAGATCCTGATTATGAAGAAGTATACTTCTTTGATTATCTTATCGGAATGTAGATAAAATTTATATATTATTATAAATTCTATATTGTATTATGAAATGGGTAATAATAGGTTTTGCAATATTTGTTGGAGTTATAATATATTTATGGCTTAATCAAGAGGTAAGGAAGAAATTAGTTTATAAACCTAAGGAAGACAAGGATGAGCCAAAAAACTATGGAGAGCATAAGGATATACTAAAAGAAGAATGGATTAAGAAGAAGCCTTAAGAATTTTTTCTCTGCTTTTCAAGCCTTTTACAATAGAAACTTTTTTTTTTAATAATTTAGAAAAAAACTTTATTACTTCAATATTTGCTTTGCCTTTTTCTGGAGGCGCATTTATATTGACTCTATAAGCACCTTTTTCTTTATCATATTTTTTTATTTCGTTTTTAGGAGAATTGGGTTTTACTATTATTTTTATTGAGCTTTTGTTTTTTAATTCGTTAAAATTCATTTTTATTTTTTATTATTATTTTTAAATCGTTTTTTCTTTCTTTCAATGATTAATTTTATCAATATTTTAAAATAAAAATAGGGGGAATACTTATTACATTCCCTTTATCTCTTTACTTATG
>CAYXTQ010000023.1:9623-11124 GCA_964467845.1 uncultured Methanosarcinales archaeon
TTTGTCTTAAGCACGAAGTTGAACAATATTTTTTTTTTAAAATTTATTAATTCAATGATAATTTTTAAAAATAATAAAAAAAAAAAACTAACTGTAATCTCTCCATATATGTTTGCATTTTTCACATTTCAGGAATTTGGTTTCTGGCTCATCTCCTGCCCTGGTTTGGACTAACCAATAATAAGCAGTAGTGTGGTGGCATTTTGGGCATTCTGCTTTCATTTTTGGCAAGGTTTCTATTTCTTTATCAATTACTTCAACTTTCTTATTTTTTTTTTTTATTTTTTCCTTTATTATAACCATCTCACTTTTTTTTTTATAGCCACAACTACATTCAAGTATTGTTCTATTCTTTTTTTTTGGTTTTAATAAAGAACCACACCTTGGACAAAACATTTTATGCTATACCTATAAATTTTAATAATCCTACAAACCAGATTTTAATATAACCTAAGTAAGGTATCCTAAAAAATGCTTTACCTATTAACTGCTTTTCATTTATTTCTTTCTCAAAGTTTTGTACAATAACAACGTTGTCTCCTTTTGTTTGGAAACTATAACTGTTATTATACCATTTTTTAACTACCCTGTGTATAATTGGATCTTTTCCTCCGATAGTATAAACAATTACATTACCTATCTTCACATTTTTAGGATTAATACCTTTTAGTACCATTATATCTCCTTTATTAAAGCCGTTTTTGAATCTAAACTTTAAAAACTGTTCTTTTGTGATACCTAAGTTATTATAATACTGTTCTTGAGGCTGCCACCAGATATCAAAATTTGAGTTATGTTCCATACTGCTGGAGACAACAGCAACAACAGGATGGGATGTAAACAGTAAGAGGCCAAGGCCAGGATAAACTACAAATTTAATTAAGACAAAGGCCAGAACTATATTAACAATCCAGCTAAGCAATGAATCATCTTCCCATATAAAATACCATGTTTTTTTTAAAATTTTCTTTATATCTTTTTTTTTTCCCATTTTCTATTCAAGTTTTAACCAAGAGAATAAAAAGCTTTCTATTTGTATGTATTTCTGTTATAGTCAATAAATAGAAGACCAATATGTTCACAACTACAATTAGTCAAACATAGTTTGTCTTGAATATGAAATTTAACATTATTATTTTTTTTTTTTTTATATTAATAATAAATAATAATAAAACTGGAAAAGTTCATAAATAATTGTGATTGTTGTATAACGCTTAATGGTTAATTTAATATTGGTTTTTTTAAAAAAATAAATAAAAAAAAAAAACTAGCCTAGTTTTTCTTCTTGTTTTCTAAGATAAATAAAGAATACTATTAATAGCGCTATTACGATTATTGCAATTATTAACCATATTATCCATGGTTTTTTTACTGCTTTTTCAATAACCTCTTTTTCTTTTAATTCTTCTTCTGTAGTTACGTTATCTTCTGGTTTTTGTCCTTCTCCTACAGTTTCTGTTGTTGTTTCAACTTCCTCTGCAGTTCCAGCAGCAGGTTTTTT
>CAYXTQ010000024.1:0-11111 GCA_964467845.1 uncultured Methanosarcinales archaeon
AAATTATCTCCATTCAGCATAATAAATGTTTCATTTATTTTTTGCATTAAAATTAATGGCCCTGCAGTTCCCATTGGCTTTTCCTCCTTAACATAATCAATCTTAACATTAAACCTAGAACCATCTCCAAAATAATCTTCTAATTTATCTGCCATATAACAAACGCTTAATATTATCTCTTTTATTCCAACTTTTTTTAAAATATCAAAAACATACTCTGTTAATGTCCTTCCTTGAATAGGAATTAGCGCTTTAGGTATTTTATGTGTTAAAGGCCTTAGCCTTGTTCCTTCTCCACCTGCTAAAATTATTGCTTTTCTTGGAAACATTTTTATTTATAATTAATATTCCAATATTAAATTTATCATTAGGTTCTATAACATTATCACAATTATTTGTGCACTATTTTCAGTTTTTATTATAAATTCAATAAATTTTAAAATTAAAAAATAAAAAAAAAATAATTGCGCGATTCCATAGTTAAGACAAACTATGTTTGCCTAAGTGTTTTGTGAACTTAGTGTTTTTTTTTTTAATTCAACAAGCCTCTTAATGTTAGAGAAACTTGTACATTTAAATTTATATTTTTCAAACCACTCTTTAACATCCATTGTTATTAATTAATTATTGCTAATCATTTATATATTTTGCTAATTCAATAGATTTATAAATTAATTATTTACAATAACCCACATAATGGATAAAAATATATTTTTAGTAAGCTTATTAGCTTTTTTTAGAAGAGCCCCCTTATACATTACCTATTTTTATTTTCCATTGATATTCCTTGATTTTGGTTTTAATGGCTGGCAGATAGGTATCCTTTTTTCTTTATTTACTGTAACTGCTTTATTATTTACATTGCCAACTGGAATAACAAATGATATTTTCAGCATTAAAAAACTGATTATTTCTGGATTTGTTATACTTTTTGGTTTTTATTTTTCCTTATCACTAACTAAAAACTTTTTTATTTATTTATTACTTTTCTTTATTGGTGGTTTAGGTGTAAATATAACCGAAACATCCCTTAATAGTCTAATCCTAAAAATAAAAACAGATAAGCTTGGAAAAAAAATTGGAATATTCTCATCTTTTGCATATTTCGGTATTGTTATAGGAACTTTACTTGGAGGATTTCTGTTAACCTCTTATAATACATTCACAATATTCAGAACAACCTCTTATTTTTTCTTACTGTTGGCATTAATCTCGTTACTAATCCCAAAAACAAAAACAGTAAAATTTGAATTATTGCACTATAAAAAAGACCTCTTAAGAAAAACAGTATTATTATTTATCTTTGTTTTATTCTTGTATTCTATCCACTGGGGTGCAGAAGCAGTTGCTTTATCCCCTTTTTTAGAAAAAAATCTTGGATTAAACAAAATAGGCATAGGTATTTACATGGCAATATCAGTTACATTTTTATGTTTTGCTACCTATATCACAGGAGTTAAAACAGACAAAAAACTTGATGTAAAGAAAGCACTTTACCTTGGATTAATACTTTCAGGGACGTGCCATATACTCATGACATATCCAAATTTATTTTCCTCTATTCTCTTTAGAATCATCCATGAGGTAGGTGATGGTATTGTCCAAGTTTTAATGTTCATCGGGATTACAAGATTATTCCATATTGACAGAATTGGTGGCTCTGCAAGTTTTGTATTAACTGTTATGATAACAGGACAGTTCCTTGGCTCATTAATATTCGGCCAGATAGGATATAAACTAGGCTATCATATTCCACTAATATTATCAGGAATCCTTACTTTAACAGCCTTTCTACTTGCATTATACCAAAGAAAATCAATGGAGCATTAGTTTTTATTATTATTAATATTTTTGATAATGATTTAATTCCTATTGATTTTTTTTTTTTATAATGAATTTTTGATATTGATTTCACTATATTACTTAATTTTAATATCCTTAACTCTTTCCCTAACATATTCTTCCTTAATTAAATCCTTAACCAAATCCCCTATCTTACAATACTTTCTTTTAACATTGGCATAAACTTTTTTATTCTCTACATATATTCTTTTATATTTTTTCTCAAACCTTTTAACATGGTGCTTTAAGAAAACAGGAGGTCCTGTAATTTTTTTCACTTTGCTTAAATCCCCTTTATCAACAATATACCAGAATATTGCCTTATTACCTCTATGCCATTCCCAACCATAATCCTTTATTTTAAAATCATAAAACTCTATTCTTTGTTTAATAAACTTAAAAGCCTTTGCCAACCTTCCTCCAACAATATCTTCTTTACCTTTTAAAGGAGTTACTTCCAAAAAAATTAATTTATTTTTTCCTGCATTTTTAATTAAATCCTCCTTATTAACCTCTTTTTCAACAAAAAAATCCTTACTTGATTTTTTCAAAAATTCTTTACAACTTTCCTTAAACCTTTCAAAATTTTCTTTACTTATTGCAGCAGCAGCATTCCTATCAGCCTGAACAGGATCAACAATTACTAAAGGACTCACTAATTTACTTTTATTCATCTCAAATAAAACATTTTTATTTTTATAGTAATTATTAATATCTATTATAACCTTGTCTTTCCATTTTGCAGATTCTTTTACTAAACTCAAAAATCCTTTGTAGTAAACAGTCAGTATTTCACAGATATATCCAGAAAAACCTTGTATATAACTTTCTGCACCATATACCTTAGCAGCTTTGCAGAATTTCTTTGTCAGCCTTATCTCATCCAAATATTTTTTATGCTTTAAAACCCATTTTGCATGCAAAGGACTGACATCTGTTATATTCATTGCTTCCTCTGCTTTCTTTATTGCCAAAATTGGAACAATCTCAAATGTGTAACCTTTCTCCCTTATCTGGAAATAATCCCTGCTGCCGTGCAATCTTGTTATTTTAAAAGTTTTCTTCAAATGCTTCTCTAAAATATCACTTAACTTTTGGCTTTTATCCTTAAACTTATTATAATTAAATTTGACAAAAATATCAGCATCAAACTGCTTTAGCCAAGTTCCTTTAGCTCCACTTCCTCCTAACTCAGCTTTTGCATCCTTTAAACCTTTGTTTATTCTATTAATTACAGAATTAATTCTAATGTTAATGTCTTTTTCTTCTTCCTTAGTAGGCTTTATTTCCTTTAAAACTTCTTTTAGGAATTTCATTTTAGTTTTATTAATATTCAATCCTCTAAAAATCTTTCTATTTCTCTTTTCTTATCAATATTAAGAGAAACATGTATTTCATTAGTTTTCTTATATCTATTTATAAAACCAATTTTGTATAGTTCTTCTAAAGCTTCTCTTGTTTCTTTCCTTCCAATTAAATGCTTTGGCATTCCCTTAAATAAATTTCTTTCTTCAGTATGTGATGCTCCCCATTTTGGTGGAGAAAAATCTCTTAATTTTCTAATAAAGAATTTCTGTATATCTTTTATCGTCATAACCTTATCAATTTAAAGCTTGTTTATTAATATTCTGTATAATTATGATACATTGCTGTTTTAAAACGAAACATTTAAATATTAGCTATAATTTACTAATGATACAATGGAAAAAACACTCTTCGTTAAATTCCTTGGAGATTCACCTAAAATCAAAGTATTAGACATGCTAATAACTGGAAGAGAATTAGATTATAGCATCTCAGATATAGCAGAGCAAGCTGGAATTGGAAGAGCCACATTCTATAGAATGATGGATGAGTTATTGAAAAATAAAATAATAACAACTACAAGAAAATTCGGAAATATTCAGCTTTACAGGATAAACTTAGAGAATGAGTTTATCAAAGGACTTGTTAAATTATACGATCATATTGCAAAAGTTGCTTCTGAGAAAGAAATCCAAAGGCAAAAGCAAGTAGTTTTAGTTACGAAATAAAAAAAAATAAAACAAAACTTTATTTTTTTAGACTTCTTTCAACTCTATGCAATACCTCATCATACAACCTAAATGGAATTGAATAACCATCTTTTACACATCTGTTGTTGAACTGCGGTCCGCGTTTATAGTTTGCACTATTTATCCATATTTCTTTTAGTGGTTGTTTCCTTACATCAGAAACAATAATATACTGTTCACCATCATTACCAGGACATTGCTGTACAACACCATCTTTCCTAATAAACATTCCACTGGATAACTGGTTGCACGGTATCATTCCAGCATATGATGAAACTCCTTCTTCTTTTAATTGCTCTAATGTCATTATTCCTTTCTTTATTAAATATCTGTAGATGTCTGTATATAATTGTATTAATTTTTCTTGGAACTGTGGTGCTTGAGCCTCTTTTACATATTTTCTACCAGCTCCACTAACCATTGTTGGTGTTACACAAACAGGAATATTCCTTTCAGTACCCCATTTGAAATAATCAAAAACTTCATCAATGTTAGTAGGAGTAACTGGGTTAGTCTGCAATGACATTCTTTGACAATTTGGATCTTTGTTTAAACCCTCTTTTGCAAACGATTCTATAGCTCTATTGGCTTTATAGTGTATTAACATCCTCACTACATCATAACTAGCTAATTTTTTTACTAACTCTTCTGAACTCATGCCTTGATATTTCTTTGCTAATTTATCACTCTCTAAGATATGTCCGTGTGTGAAAATTCCTATTTTAATTTCTTTTTCTTGAAAATAATCTAATATTTTGAACAAATTTGGGTTAGCAAGTAATTCACCAGGTCCTAAAAATTTTACAGATTCTAATCCAAGTTCTTTAGCTTGTTCTAATATCTTTTTATTATCTTCCCAACTTATTAAATAGTTAGTTACAGGTCCATCTCTCTCAAAACAATAGCCACAATTACTTGTACAAATCTCTTTATAATGATCTTTAACTAATTTAGATATGTCCTGTGGTTCCCCTTCATTAACTTTTTTTACAAATCTTTCAGGACTTATGCTTATATCTAATGTTAATAATTTTCTTGTTCCATCTTTTAGTTTTTCCTCTAGTTTTTTTTTTGTAAAACCCCAACCATCTACACCTAGCCTATATCCTTTAGGAAGTCCTCCTTCAAATTTTGGAACGTCTGGAAATTGTATCATTTTTTTTTTAAACCTCTTTTTATATTTATTGTTACTATATAGTAACTAATTAACAATTAAATATATATTAAACTTTTCATTAAATTTTAACCGAAAATAGTAAAATTTATATATAAAATACAATTATTGCTTAAAATATGACTATAAAACTAGATAAGATAGACAAAAAAATCATAGCAGAACTTGATAAAAACTGCCGTATTTCTAATACGCAACTAGCAAAAATAGTAGGCAAATCAAGAGAAGCTGTTAAATATAGAATTACTCAACTACAAAAAAAAGGAATCATTCAACGCTTTGTAACCTCTATTAATCCAAACAAATTAGGCTATTATATGTTTAAAGTTTACCTACAATTGGAAAATATCCCCCAAGAAAGAGAACGTTTCTTTGAATTTTTAAAAAACAATAAAGATATTTATTGGTTTGGTATCTCAGATGGAGTTTTTGACTGTGTTTTTGCTATACTATCAAAAAGTATTGTTGAATATTTCCATCAAATTCATAATATATTCACTGAATTTAAGGATTTAATTGTCAGAAAGGTTTTAGGAACAATGGTAGACACGCACCAATACAATAAAAAATTTTTGACAAATGAAGAAGGCTCTTTTGTCATTTTTGGAGGAGATGTTGTTGATAATAAAATAGATGAAATTGATTCTAAAATATTAGAGATATTGGCAAATGATGCCAGAATTCCAATAGCACATTTAGCCCATAAAGTAAAATCAACTGTTGAAATTGTTAGAAATAAAATAAAAAAAATGGAGGAAAAAGGAATAATCCTTAGTTATAGAATTTCAGTTGATTTCAACAAACTGGGTTTTGAGTTTTTTAAAGCAATAATCTACTTCAAAACGTTGTCAGAAAAAGATGAAAAATCATTATTAGAATGGATGAGGGTGCATCCAAACTCAGTTTATTACATCAGAAGCCTTGCTCCATGGGAAGTTGAATTTGAATTTGTTGTAGAGAACTATCAAAAATTCAATAAAATAATTAATGATCTAAGAAAAAAATTCCATCATGTAATTAGAAACTATGAACACTTAATCATGATCTATGAATCATGGATGCCAGCTTACAGAGAAATGCTAAAACCAAAACCTTAATTAGAAATAAGCTTTAAACTTTCTTGCTCTAAGTTCTCAAAATATTTTTTTGCATAATTCCTTGCTCTAACCTGGTCTTCTGGTACTAAACGGCCTACTTGTTGTTTAGCAAATTCCCTATAATGAGCTAATCTTTGATCACTAATCCAATGCCCTCTGCCAATAACGTTATTAGTCTTATTTAGGTATTCATCAATTTTCTTTTTTATTGATTCTATATTCATAAAGCATATTAAAGCGTTTCTTGCTCTCTTAAAAAACAAAGAATCTTTGCCTATTCTATTAATATCTTTTTCATATTCTTCCTGAGCAGAATAATAATTTCTTAAGAAGTTTATTTTGTTTAAAGCCATCCTTATATCATTTATTTTTACAAAATTATTTCCGTGTATATTTAATTTTCTTAGTAAAAAATATTTCTGTTCATCTAAATTAGGGCTGTTTAATAAATTATTTGTACTTTTCTCCATTGCATTCCTGTATAAATTGATATATCTTTCCACAACTTCTTTATTTAAAACAAGGCTAAGGCAGTGTAATGCTTTCTCTGCAGCAGCATAAAACCTTTTTCTAGGATCTTTTTCTTTTGCAACACCCTTTGCAATTTCAAAAGCATCATCAACATATTTAATATAAGCAGAATATGCTCCTAAATCTCCTTTTAATTCATTTAGCACAGTTGATAAAAACTCTTTTTCTGAGGTATTTCCTTTAAAATTTTTAACATTGAATTTAATATCTTTTTCATATTCTTCTTCTCTAGGATAAAAACCTAGCCATGCAGTATATCCCCCAGATATGTAATCCTCTAATTTAATTAGCCTATCTTCTAAACCACTATAATCTCCATTATTAAGTAAAAGGATAGCTTCCTTAACTAAATTGTAGTCTTTTGATATTTTCCTAAAATCCTTTACTAATGATTCAAGCTTTTCAAAATATTCAAGCTCTTTTCCTGCAGCAAAATGCACATCCATCTCATGTTCTTGAGTTGCTAAATTTCTCTTTAATTCTTCAATTTGTATTCTTTTTTTTTTTATTTCAGAAATACCTAATGCTTCTTTAGGATCCATTAAATACAATAAAAGAAAAGTTCCACTATTCTCTAAAAACTTCCTCCTGCTAACCATTTTACCCCCAATAAGCCAAAATACCAAACTATTATAAATAACTTTTTATTTTTATACTATTCTAAAGTACTTACTAAATAAACATAAACTTAATAAATACTTTTATTTAATCAATTTTAAAAGAGGTGCGTTATGGAATCTTTAATATATCTAACCTATATTGCAGTTATTCTTCTAATTGGGATTATATGCACATTAATATCTCGCTATTTAAAAATTCCGAATATGTTAATATTATTAATTGTTGGAATTATAATAAATAAATTAGGATATTCTAGCTTAATCTCATCTAATGTTTTACTTACATCAATAGCAGTTCTTGCTTTGGTAATGATAGTATTTGACTCTTTCTCTAGGTTTAAATTTAAGGAATTTGATACATTTTCAATAAGAGCTTTAAAGCTAACTCTTTTTTTCCTTATACTAAATCTAATTTTCTTGTCAATATCAACATATCATATTTTTAAAATATCCTCTATAGCATTAGTTATTCTATTTTCTGCACTAATGTCAAGCACCTCTCCTACCGCCCTTTTATCCATATTCAAAGAAACAAAAAAAAGATTAGTAAAAATGCTTGAAATTGAATCAACTATTAACACACCATTAATGATATTAATAGTTTTTATAATACTAGAAATAATCAATTCAACAATAACATCAATAAGTTCGTTATTTACTGAACAAATTATTCAATTATTGCAGAATTTTTTTTTAGGTATTGGAGTAGGTCTGCTAATAGGAATTATATCTCTTAAAATCATAAGAAAAAAATATTCTTCTGTAAAATCTCCATTAATTGTTATAATATCTGCTTTGCTTGCTTATGTTCTTGCAGAAAATTTAAATGGAAATGGAGTTTTTGCAATAATTGTAATTGGCCTTATATTTGGTTCATTTTATTTAAAAGAAAAAGAGTTATTGCATGAGTTTTCTTCTGTTTTTTCAAACTCTCTTGAAATTCTTGTGCTTATTTTAATAGCTATCATAATAGAGCTTCCTTTAAATAAAGGCTTTATTATAAATTCATTAATCTTATTTTTGATATTCATATTAATAAGACTCTTTGCAATAATGCTAACTTTTACCCATTATGCATTTACTTTAAAAGAAAAAATATTTATGAGCCTTAATGTCCAGAAAGGAATAGCAGTTGCAGTAGTTTTATTCTCACTTTTAATGCTAGAAAAAAATATCTTTAATTCTGCAGATATAATTATCTTATCTCAGTTAACATTAGCATTCTTACTTTATTCTGTAATTATTTCTACAATTATATTACCATTTTCTAAATATTTCATAGAGGCCAAACAATGATTTATCTTGGTCCAGCAGGTGTTGGCGGAGAAACTTTACAAGGCCTACAAAATATAAAAGATTCTGGCTTGAATGCAGTTGAAATAGAGTTTGTCAGGCAAGTTTATATGACTAATGAGGCAGCAAAACAAGCTGGGTCTTTAATTAAAAAATTAAAACTTAAAACAAGCATTCACGCCCCTTATTTCATTAATCTCGCTTCTGATGAAAAAGCTAAAATTCAGGCTTCAATGGACCGCATTTTGAATTCTTGCGAAAGAGGCCATTATTTAGGAGCTGACTACATAGTTTTCCATCCAGGTTATTATGGCAAAAATACAAAAGAACAAACTTATGAAATTATTAAAAATGCAATATTGGATTTACAAAAAAAGATAAAAGAAAACAAATGGAACATCCAATTGGCCCCAGAAACAACAGGAAAGCTTAATGTTTTTGGCAACCTAGATGAAACTTTATCCTTAGTCAAAGAAACAAAATGCCATTTTACTATAGATTTTGCTCATTTGAAAGCAAGGCAGCAGGGAAAAATTAATTATGAGGAAATATTTGATAAAATAAAGCCTTTCAAGCACATTCATGCTCATTTCTCAGGAATAGAATGGACAGATAAAGGAGAAAGAAAACATTTACTAACAACAAAAGAAGATTTATTGCCATTATTAAAAGAAATAATAAAAAGAAAAGTTGACATTACAATCATAAATGAAAGCCCAGATCCACTTGGAGATGCTTTGAAGACAAAACAATTGTTGGAAGCGTTGAGATAATTACTTTACTTTTATTTGGTCTGGTGTTAATACTTTCTCTAAACTCAATGAAAAAGCTGTTGAATTATCCTTCACTTCTACTATGTCTCCAGGGTTAATTTTATTATCTAAATTTTTTAACTCTTCTTCACTTCCAATAAAAACAAAAGGAGTTACTTTAGCCTGACCATCTTTAGTATGTTTTACTTCTACTCTGTATAAATATCCAAATCCTGGTTGTACCCATAGATTATCCTTCACTACTTCACCTCTCACAGTTTGCCATCTATAGCTTGGACCTTCAGAGCAACTCATTAAAAGAGTTGCATACATTGCTGCAATATATGGAATAATTTTTTTCATAATATCACCTTCAAATATTTTATTCAACTTTTGAGTATATTTATTTTAATTGATATCTCAATCCAACTTCTAACATTGGAATTGTTTTATGATGCTTTGGATCTCCTTCAATATAATCAAATGCTCTCATAAGTTTAAAAGTAACATAAACAGGACCATAGCTAAGAATTTCTGCAAGTGTTAAATGTTTGCCAAATGTGTAAGAATCCCACCACTCTACCCTGCTTTTTAATGTTCCGTTTGTGAAAATAGGCGTACTATAACTTGCACTTGCTGAGTAATGTGTAAAATCCCTTAGATCTTTAGAAGCGCTAAAACCAAAATTATCTGATACAGGTACTCTAAAAGTGGCTGAAACATTTGCATGACTTTTTCCTTCTTCACCCACTTTAATAGAATAAATAGCGCCCTCCAGTCCTAAAACAAGATATTTACAGATTTCTTTTTTTAATTCTGCTCCAATATCCAGTTCGCCAGATTTTTTTTCAGCATAGTACCCTCCCCAAACAAAACCCTCTAACCCAAAAGAACCTAGAGCAGGAATCTTTAAATTTGTAGATCCGTTTATCTGCCCTACTGCCATCCAAGGTCCCCAATCTCTTCCTGAGTATGCATGTTTATCTCTCCAGCCAATAGCAGCTTCAATTTTTTTTGTTGATAGATTTTTATCACGCACTTCTTGAGCTTTCACTTGTCCAACTAAAGGTAAATATAAAGCTATTAATGCTGCCAAAAATTTTGTTGTTTTTCCCATCTTCAATCACTTAATAATATATATAATAGTTATAAGTAATTTAACTGACATATATCATATCGTTTTTATGTTTTATATCTATATGGTTGGACAGCGATAAATTCAAAACTTTCATGTTCCATGTATTGGAATCCACCCCTCCATTCTCCACAAACATATGCAACAGAATCATCAGGGAGTTCTTGAGGTTTTAATTTTAGCTTTTTTGTTATTCTATACTTCATACCAATTTTTGTATGAGGAATTCGTAGTAAAAGAGGCTCACCATTTGGTATTAGGTCTCTTTCTATTATTTCTTCTACTGTTAGTTGGCCTAACCAACCAACTTTATCTTCTGATGTTTTTTTAACTTTTTGGTTTATCATTTTAATCATCTTATAGTAGCTTATTACTTTATTTAACATTTTATTGACATATATGTCATTTTGGCTTTATAGAAGCTAAAACCGCTAAATTTTGACACTAAAAACAATAAAAAACCACTAAAAAGTAGTAACAAAATAGAAAGATTTAAATAATAGCTATGTATGACATATGTCAAGGTGAGAATAATGAATAATTTAAGACAAGCAAAGATTGGAGTTTATCATCAGAATTGTTGGGGCTCATATTCAACAGAAAAATTTCCAAA
>CAYXTQ010000025.1:0-10925 GCA_964467845.1 uncultured Methanosarcinales archaeon
GCTCGGGCAATAACTTTTTATATTCTAAATTAATTATGATTAGTATGATAAAGAGAAGAATAAAAGGAGGAATTTTAGCCACAATAGGATTTCTCCTTTCACCTTTTTCTTGGTGGAATGATATATTTATTAATATACCCTTGGCTTATGTTTTTGCATTACCGTTTGGTTTCTTTTCAAAAAATTTATTTCTTCCAGCAATTATTCTTGGATATTGGATTACTAATATTGTTGGTTTTATTTTAATACATCACGGAGTACAAGATTTGACCACCAAAGAAACCAAAAAATATACAAAAAAAGAATTAATTAAGGACATAATAATTTCACTAATTTACACCGCCATTGTTGTGATTCTTGTATTAATGGGGTGGCTAAAATTCCCCACATAATATTTTTAGTAAGCCCGAGCCCTGCGTCACACTGTCGGTCGCTTCGCTCCCTCGTTCGCCTTGCAGGCTCACCACATAACACGGCCGATACGTTAGCAGAAATTCTGTGGTTGCCTCTTTAAAAAGATTATTAAGTCAATTAAATCTTTATTGACTCATGGCCATGAAAAAAATCATTAAATGGATTATCGTGGGAATTGCAGCATTTCTCATTATGTATGGTTTGCTCGTCTTTTTTCTTCAGTTCCTTCTGGCTGCAGAGCCAAAAATGATGGTACCTCCCAAAATGGAAATGACCTGTGCAGATGCAGGAGGTTATTTATGCGAAGATCAAAAAGAATTCTGCGAGATTGAAACTATTGACTTAAGTGCAGTACTTAATACAAGTGCAAGAAGCAGATGCTGCCCTGTTAAATGCCTTCCCTTTACAGAATATGAATTTTCATCAAAAAAGCACTGCACGAGAAATCTGCTGACATGGACAATTGATTATTGCTATTGTGAGCCCAACAAGGAGAAAAATAAGGTTGCAGTAGTTATCTTAAAAAATGGCATCTATGACAATGATGCAATAGATTCGCAGATTTTAGCATATTACGATGCAGTAAAGAAGGATTTGAATATAGATAATGCGGGCCTGAAAAAAGTTGAAGGCACTAAGATGAGTGAACTGGACAAGTTTATTGATAACCTTTACTTGAATGATAATGTCGGTTATGTTGTCCTGGTTGGAGAGGATTTGCCTGTTGCAAATGTCAGCAGCATAAGTTCAGAGAATTTTCATGACTTATACAGAAAATTAGAATGTGTAAAACAGGATTGCACTCTACATTCCTGCAGTGATGTTGCTATCTCCTACATCTTGCCGCCATTTACTTATTCAAATCAAGAAAAGAGTGATTTTATTCTGAATCTATTAAAAACTTACACAGGTTATCATGATGATTTTGATGTTCTAAGCAGGAAATACAAAAAATCAGTCCTGCATTTAATGGACTACCAAGGATACGCAGAGGGAGAACATATGGGATTGGCTGACCCAAAAGAGAAACTGGGATATAATCTGCCAAAAGTAGTCATCTTTAATACTAATTACCAGAAAGTTGCTGATGAATTCAAGAGGAAATATATTGTCTCTTACATGACTATTCATGGAGATCCTACTACAGGAAGAGATATGTCTATAAGCATTATTGGCAATAAAACATTAAGCCAATATGGCCCAGAATTTCTCTCTGGCACTCATACTGTGCCATATTATACAGAAATAGATGAGTTTTTGGAATTTACAAGAGAAAATGGCGCACCAGCGCTTTTTGTGGAGATTTATTCATGCGGCGATATGATTATTAAATCTCCTGTGAATGACCCAAGATATTGCTGCTGGCCTCAGGCATTTATAGATTCTGGTACGTGGGCATATTACGCCTTTGGCGGCAGTAGAGAGGAAGTAATCAGAATGAGAAAAAGCCTTTCCAATGAAGAGACTGCTGGCTTAGCAATCAGAAAAACAATTATGCAACAGGACTTCCTTATTGGGGATATTCTTGCGCATATAAAATAACCAACAACATGAGAAAATTTAAAATAAAAAAAAGATATGTAATAGGTTTTATACTCCTAGTTATTTTAGTGGCAGTTTTGAGCTATAATTACTTTTTATCAAAACCAAGATTTCCTGTTATAAAATTCTGCGATGAGCAATTTATTGCTACTCAAAATGGAACTGAGAGGGCCGAGTGTTATGAAGATGCTGCTATAGCCCAGCATAACCCTGAATTTTGCGCACATGTAGGGATAGGTACATGGAGGGAGAGTGACTGCATAAAAGCAGTTCTTGCTGCAGCTCCTGATGACCCTGCAGTTTATAAAAAACTTCGAAGTCCATATTTACGTGCTATGTTTTTTTATCACAGAAAGAACTTACCCCCTGAAGAATTTAACCCTTCTTTTGGCATAGACGAATACTTCTTGGACTTTATTCTAAACAAAACAGATCTTTCAGTCAAGGACATGTTCATCTGCGAGGAAATTGATAATCCTTATTTGAGAAGCCCATGCTATAGCGCAATTGCCATAGCTGAAAAGGATATTTCAATTTGCAATAAAATCCCGCACATAGCTCTTAAAGACCATTGCCATAGATATGTTGCATGGGAAACACTTGATCCTACAATTTGCGGGAAAATTGTGGATATAATCACGCAAAGTACTTGCTATATGGAAGTTGCTGAGCGCAAGCATGATTCTTCAATCTGTGATAAAATTGGACTTCTTTATGTGAAAGATCAGTGCTATCAGACTGTTGCTGAAGTTAATGGAGATAAAAAAAAAAAATAAGGCTATAATTAAAAAAAGGGCTTGAGCTTAACTACTCCTAACCCCCCCGAAGATTATATTTCTTACAATTCTTGACAAATACATATCATCTGTTCCAAGAGGGTCTGATTCCCACAAATCTAAATACTCCCCCATATATCTGAGGTTATCATCAAAACTCTTTGTAATGGGATAAGCATATTGAATAGCCATTAAACCTGGTTTTTGTCTTAATGATCTTTCCATTAAATCTCTCGGATATCTATCCCAATCAATTTCTCTCATTGATCGTATACCTACCAGCTTAATATCCCCTCTTGCCAAATTATATAATTGTGGTAATTCATCTATCCAATATTTCCGTAAGAATCTACCTAATGGTGTAACTCTTGGATCAGTTATTGGATGTCCATGACTATCAAAACTTCCATTTACAATTTCGTCCAATCTTTTATCGGCACCCAATTCCATTGTTCTGAATTTATAAATGTTAATTGGTTTTCCATCTTTTCCCAAACATTCCTTAACATAAATATAATTTTTCATATTCATAATAATGGAATTTTCATCTAATTCTTAAATCTAACGCTTAAGCCACTTAACTCTGTTAATTGATTTGGCTTCGCCCCTTATACGCCGATTTTTTACTTTGGATTTTTCCCTTCGGGAATAGGGATAAACTTATTTTATGTTACTACTGTTCAATAATATAAAACGAAAGATTTATAAACAAAGCCTCATTTTTAACAGTATAATTGATTAAGGGGGTATTAACCATGAAACAAATAGAAGAGAATGTTATGCATTCATTTAGGTTGGCAAAAAGTGATATTATAAAACTACAGAATGAGGTAGTTATGTTAAGCCAAACACAAGAGAGGGTAATGGAGATGGTAGATGAGCTAAAATCTTATGAACAAAAACTCTATCAGTATATTAAGGAAGTTTCTAAAAGATATGCAACAAATCCAAAAACAATAATAAAAACCATTAGAACAAGACCTAAAACAGTAATAAAAACAATAACAAATAAACCTAAAAAAATATTTGTAGCTTCAAAAGAAGGCAAAGACTTTCATATGCCAAAGTGCCCATTTGCACAAAATATAAAACCAAAGAGCAAAAAGGTCTTTAAGTCAAAGAGTTCAGCATTAAACAAAGGATATAAAGCTTGTAAATGCGTTAAGTAAATTTTTTTTCTCTCTCTTTTATTTTATAAAAAAAAAAAAAAAGATTAAGGAGGTAAGGCTCCTGTACATCTCCAGTTAATTTCTGCTGTTTTTGTTTCTTCGCTTATGACGCATGCTGGGTAGCATAGATCATTTTCAAACTCTAGCTTCATAGTTAAATCAATCCACCATGTTCTCGTGTTTTCATTATAGAAATAAGTCTCTGTTAAAGTTCCTTTTTCTGTACATTCACTGTCTTGTGCTATTTGTATTGCTTCTTCATAAGTTATTGTTTCAAACTCCGGTTCTTCTAATTGTTCTGTGAATGTTGTTCCATCAGCAGTTTTACACTGTCTTGGATAAGACTCCATTACGGGGTTACCTGCAGCAACACATTCTTCAAAGCTGGTTATTTCAGTTTTGAGCTGTTTGTCTGTGCAACCTAATAAAAGGGCAGACATTAAAATTAAAGCAAATAATGCATATTTTTTCATGTTACTCACCTCATAGATTAGATAGAAATAATAAATTAAGAGTACTATTTAAACCTTTTATTTTCATTTCAAATTAAATTGATACACAATACATTTATATAAAACAAATAAATATTGTTATAGTTATGAAAGTTGGAGTTTTATTTTCAGGTGGGAAAGATTCAGTTTATGCTATGTACAAGGCTAGAAAAAAAAATAAGGTTGTTTGTTTAATCAGCGTTATTTCTGAAAACAAGGAAAGCTATATGTTTCATACTCCAAATATAGAATTAGTGGATATTCAAGCTAAGGTTTTAGGTCTTCCTTTAATCAAAGTCAATACTAAAGGAGAAAAAGAAAAAGAACTTAAGGATTTGGAGAAAGCAATATCCATTGCAAAAAAAAAATATAAAATACAAGGTATAGTTACAGGCGCTGTTGCTTCTAATTATCAGGCGTCCAGGGTTCAAGGAATTTGTAATCAATTAAAACTATTGTGTTTAAATCCTTTGTGGCAAATGAATCAAGAAAAATATATGCGTGAGGTAATTAAGAGTGGTTTTAAATTTATTGTAACACATATATCTGCTGAAGGTCTTGATAAAGATTGGCTAGGAAAAGTGATAACAAACAAAGATATAGATAAATTAGTTGAACTTAATAAAAAAAATAAGATTAACATTGCTTTTGACGGTGGAGAAGCAGAAACACTGGTAATAGATGGTCCAATATTTGAATATAAAATAGTTATTAAAAAAGCAGAAAAAAAAATGGAGAATGAATCTACTGGAACTTATGAAATTAATGAAATGAAATTGATTTAAAAAAAAAAAGTAGCAGAAGGATTTGTTGCAAAAGTATACTGGGTCTATTTTGGAGAAAAAGATTTTATGTTTTCTATTAAAAAAAAACATTTTGGCAAATAGGCTTTTGTATAGTACTGGTAGAATTCCATTATATTGAATGTTTCTATTATGTCCTTGAAAGTTTCCCTAATTTCAATAGTCAATTTCCTGATTCCTGTTTTGTCTAATGATTCAATATCAATCTCTAAATCCCAGTCACCAACAGTCTTATTTGCCTGGACAATCTCTTTTGTTTTCAGGAGATAATCCATTAATGCATCTTCTCCTTCTTTACTTAGATTATGAAGTTTAAGAAATAATCTAAACTTATAAATTTGTAATTTATTGCTATCTATAATATATTTGAAGCCCTTGATTATATTTTTTTTTTTTAAATTTTGCAAAATTGATTTTGCGGTTTTTATGTTAAGGTTGGATTGCTTAGATAATGCAGTCATCCTTATCTTTGGATTATTCAGAAGGTTTTTCATTATAGCTAACTCCTGTTCACTAAATATTTCTATGTTTCTGTCACCTCCGATAATTATCTGAGAAGGAATATAAGATTGCAAAATCTCTTCTTTTGTTAAATAAAACATGGGATAAATGTGTGTTACTAAATTAAGAATTATTTTATAATGCCTTAAGGTCGGAATCTGATCAGATATGCTCTTCAATATTTTATTAAACCTTGAAGGGTTTGGAGCCAATATCTCAATGACGAGATCAAATTCACCGCTTAACTCATATATAGAAACAACATACTCGTTCTCTGATAGCTTTTTTATTATATCTGACTTGTCCTTTTCGCTTATATATGCTCCTTTGAAATAAACCCTAAAGAGAACCAAACCAAAATAGGAGTAATCAAATACGCAATAGGGGTTATAGATAAGGCCATCTTTTTCCATAACCTTTAATGAGTATTTTATTCTTTGAGAGCTTTTTTTTAGCAACCTTGCGATTTCATTAATCTTTATCCTTGCATCTTCTCTGTATAGGAAAATGAGGTTATTTTTTATTTTAGGCATAAGTTAATATTATTTTTTTATTTATTTATAAATTTTACCGTTTTTTTACCAAAAAATAAAAAAAATGTACTAGGAAGATATAAATATAGTAATTGGTATACTGACATTTTATGGAAGGTTCACATCTATTTGAATGGTTGGTTAAATACCATATAGATAGTAATTTAAAAGAAGGATTAGAGAATGAAGTGGTTAAAGACGGGATAATGCATTTTCAAGGAAAAAATGGAAAAGAAGTACTTGCTGTTGTGGGGGATGAAAACGGTCAGCCTTGGTATAAAGGTCTTTTGCTTTTAACTAATGGCTCTGATATTGCAGATATTCTAAAAGAGGCTAATGTAATACTGGTTGATCCTAAGAGGCCTATATCTTTTGTAGATGTAAAAGATGATACAATTTTTTATGATTTTTTAAGAGATCTGACAAGGAAAGATAATGCAGTAATACATGATTCTATTGCAGGAAGAATAACAAAAGCAAGGCTTAATAATAATTCCCCTTCACTTGAAAATATAGTTTCAGAAGATATACTTCCATTCGATTATCTATCTGAAGATAGATCCTTTCCTTTATATAACGAGTATAATTGGACTAATTTAGGAAACAGATCTGATGTAGCAGTAAAAGCTAGCAGAGGAGTTTTAGATTCAGAAAAAAAATATCATCCTGTTGACGCCTATCTAATCAAACACACAATCTATAATAATTTAGGATTTGGGCCTGTAGTAAAAATATCTAAGAATGAGATGCTGTTGTTTTTCTTTAAGTACTTACCAGAATATAGCGGACCATTTATTGATGATGAGCACAAGATAGGAGGGGTGCTAAAAACTTATAATCTTAATAAAGATAGAAGATTTACTAAGGTCTATGAAGATATTGTAGATATCAATAAGGAAGGAAGATTAGCCTATAGTTCAGGTAAATTGGTTTTTCCAGACAAGGTACAGTCAATAATAAATCCATAAACTAAATAATTTGTAATAGAAGGGGATGGCCTTTTTTTTTTCCTATCTCTATTATTTAAAAATCTTCTTAAAACAAAAGATTATTTAAGTAAGAATAAACCCTAATATATTATGATAAAAAAAAAAATTAAACATCATTTACATGAAGTTATTAAAAAAAATACCTCTGAACATTCAATTGCGTTAGGATTTGCAGTAGGTACATTGATAAATATTTTACCTATACCCATATTTAATGTTTTAGTTGCTTTATTAGTTATTTTAATATTTAAGAAATTAAATAAATTATCCTTATTTGTTGCATTAGCTGTTTGGAATGTATTTACGTTGTTGCCTATTTACTATCTAAGTTATAAGATAGGGGATTTTTTTTTTGGTTCTACACCTATAGTAAAATATAATATAGTTATCCTTGACCAGATATACAATTTTTCTAGAAGATATTTAATAGGTAATGCAATCTTAGCACTTATCATCTCACCATTAAGTTATTTTATAGTCAAAAAGATTGTTAGGGTATATAGAGATGGGGGAAAAAAAAGCATCCGGAGGTTAACAGAGTTTATTTTAGAAAGGTTTAAATAATAGTTATAAAGTAAAGCCACCGAAATAGTGGGGTTATTGTAGCAATATATAGGGACAACATAAAAAAAAAAAAAAAACTTACTGAGGATATTTAAAAAAAAAAAAGGGGGTTTAGAGCATAATGGAAAAGGAGGGGTTCTCTGCCTAAAATCTAAACCAATAGGGCCTTGAAACTTGCTTCTAAGGTGATTAGGATGGATCAAGCAATTAATAGGAGGATAGAAAACCTTAGAAGAAGGATATATTATCAGAGCAATATAAAATTCAGGCTAGCTGAGTGATTACTTAAGAAGGGATTGAGATGGAAGAATTTTTGAACAAAAAAGGAAAAAAAAAAAAAAAGCTACGCTAGCAGCAAGATATAAAGAGAATTAAATGGGGTGAATCAATATGGCAAGAGGAAGAAAAAAGAAGGTTGAAGAGCAACCAGAAAGCTCAGAAAATCCAGAAGTTTTAAAAAAAAATGGAGGTTAAAAAAAAAAAAATGAAAAATACAGGACTGTATGATGATGATGAGGAGGATAAAGAAGAAGAGTGGGACTAGATAATTTTTTTTTTTTTTTATTGAGGTTGATAGATAATGGGAAGGATAAAAACTGCATTAGTCAAAAGGATAACCCACGAATTAATTGAACTTCATGGTAATAAGCTTACTGATGATTTTGAAAAAAACAAACAAATTATAGATAAATTGGTTGAGACTCATTCTAAAAAATTAAGAAATATTATTGCAGGTTATGCAACAAATATTATAAAGAAAAAGAAAGAAGATTAAGGCTAAATAATGAAAAAATTTATCACATTAGGTGAGTTGTTCAGAAAATTGAAGATTAAGGGTTTTAATACTTTTTTAGACAGGTTAACATTTTTCCATATATTATTATTATGGACTTCTGTTGTTGTTGGATTTGGCTTAATTTATTATTTTTTTACAGATAATTTCTCATTCCTTTTTTACAATCCAATGAAAGAGACTGTAAAAGGGATTTTAGACTATATATATTTCAGTTTTATTACTGCTACATCAACAGGTTATGGGGATATATTGCCTTTTGGTTATTTTAAGATTATAACGATATTTGAGGTAATTTTTGGATTATTACTATTGGCATTTGTAACCTCTAAATTAGTATCAATAAAGCAGGATATAATATTAAGTGAAATATACGAAATATCATTCAATGAAAAAATCAACAGATTAAGGTCTTCATTATTAGTATTCAGACAAAATTTAAGCAGGATTATTGATAAGATTGAGGATAATTCAATAAAAAAAAGAGATGTTAATGATATTTATATTTATATCTCATCTTTAGAAGATACTTTAAATGAGATAATGGCTTTAATGGGTTCTCCTGGAAAGAATTATTTTAAAAAAAGCTTAGATCAATTAAATACAGAGCTTCTTATAATAAGCACAATTCATTCATTTGAAAAACTAAACGAGTTAATAACTCATTTAAATCAGAGTAAATTGGATTGGAAAAGGGATATAACATTAAATTTGATAAACAAATGTATATCTTTGAATGAAACACTATTTATCAGACTGAGTTCTTCTAAAAACCTTACAGATAAAGGTATTTCTGATTTAAATTCACAAAAAAATAAAGTTATTGAAATGATAAAGAATGGGTTAACAACATCTTCAACATAAAAATTTAAATTTGATTTAAGAATAACATTCTATTTATAATAAATTGATAAAACCAAATGGAAGAATATAAATTAAAACAAAATAACAGAGATAAATCATATTTAGTAAAAAAAAGTCTGAAATATTCTATTCTAGATGGAACTTTTTTCTCTATGATGGTTGGCTTTGGAGAAAGTTTTTTTTCTGCTTTTGCAGTTTTTCTTAAAGCCACAAATATGCAACTTGGATTACTTGGTAGTTTGCCTCAGGCTTTAGGTTCTTTGTCACAGTTATTTTCAAATAAATTAATTGAATTATTTAAATCAAGAAAAAAATTTGTTTACATAGGAGCATTACTTGAAGGATTAATGTATATTCCAATTGCGTTAGTATTTTTCTTTGGAACTTTCAGGGTTTTTCATTTGGTATTATTTGTTTGTTTATACTGGATATTTGGAATGATAATCAGCCCTGCATGGAATAGCTGGATGGGTGATTTAGTGCATGAAAAAGAACGCGGTATTTATTTTGGAAGAAGAAACAGAATAACAGGGTTAATTCTTTTTTTTTCATTATTGATGGGCGGATTAATACTTCAAAGATTTACAGACGGTACAATAAAAGAGTATATTGGTTTTATTATTATATTCAGTATAGCATTATTAGCAAGAGTAGTTTCTTTCCTTTACTTAACAAAAAAATATGAACCAAAGTACACCATAGTGCCAGAGGCACAATTTAGCTTTATTGATTTTTTGAAACAAGCAAGATCCAGGAACTTTGGTTTATTTGTTCTTTATCTTTGCTTTATGAATTTCTCTGTTTTTTTTGCAGCTCCTTTTTTTACAGCATATATGCTTTATGACCTGAAGCTTAATTATATGACATTTACGATTATAAATGCAACTGCACTTATTATTAAATATCTTTCAATGCCTGTGTGGGGCAAATCATCAGATAAGTATGGCACAAAAAAAATTTTGACATTAACTGGCTTTTTAATGCCTCTTATTCCAGTATTATGGCTTTTTTCAAAAGATACTCTTTATTTAATATTAATACAGATGTATTCTGGTTTTGTCTGGGCTGGTTTTGAGATCAGCTCATTTAATTTTGTTTTTGACACGACAACTCCTGCAAAAAGAGCAACCTGTGTTGCATATTATAATGTTTTGAATGGTGTTGCAATATTTATAGGAGCTATGATTGGCGGTATAATTGTTAAATATAATAATGTCTTTTGGTCAAAGTATCTTTTTGTTTTTCTTTTAAGTGGTTTACTAAGATATTTAGCTTCATTTGCCTTTATTCCTAAGATAAGAGAAGTAAGGAGTGTTGAACATATACCTTATCATAAATTATTTTTCCAGATAATAACAACAATGCCAACTGCTGGATTAATATATAATTTAGTAGTATTTATGAAAAAGAAAAAAAAAAGAAATAAGTAAAAATTAAACTATTTCTATGCCTAATTCCTCTCCTAGTCTTTGTGCCTCTTTTTTTC
>CAYXTQ010000026.1:0-10857 GCA_964467845.1 uncultured Methanosarcinales archaeon
TTAAAAATTCAATATTAAAAAAAAAAATTTAAAAAAAAAATCAATAAATAATAAAATTTAAAAAAAAATTATTTCTTTTTTTCTCCTTTTACCAAAAACTTAATCCCGCACAATAAGAACAATATTGTCCACCAATTTATACTCCAAAAATTCCACCAATTTAAGTCTTGGCCTAGGTATAAAATACCTACAATTAATAATACTATTCCGCACCATATAGGGCATTTATGCATTATACCACCCCTTTTATTATTTTATATTTAATAGTATTTAAAATTATCTGTCAAAAACCACCAATCAGAGATGAGTGGCATGTTGTTACATGCACATAACATTGAGTGGTTTTTGAGCATGCTCGGAAATATATCCACTTACAAGAATGTATTGTGGATTTCATCCACTGGTTGTAAAGCAGTGGTATATTTCCGACATATAAATTTTTATTTCTCAGGAACTATTGCCCACCAGATTAAATAAGCTATTAATCCTGGAAAAAAGCCTGTGAATATGAGCAAAGCAACAAATATTAGCCTTACAAAAGTAGGATCAACATTAAGATATTCTCCAAGGCCTCCACATATGCCTGCAATCATCCTGTTTTTCTTGCTTCTGTATAATTTTTTTATTTTTTTTGCCATTATCTTGAAGAGTCAGCCTGCCTTTCAACTTCGAATTTTTTTGCTATTGCATTTGAGGCGCTGTTTAGATTAAAAGCAGCAGTAATTTCATCTGCTAATGCTTCTTCAATATGTTTTTTCTTATTAAAGGATGTGTGATATGCTCCCTGAATCATATATCTTAAGGCTAAATCAATTCTTCTTTGAGGACTGCATTCAACTGCTTTTGGATAACGAGCACCACCATACTCTATTGTAATAATTTCCTCTCTTGGAGCAGAATTTTCCAAAGCCTTAACAAAAACAAGGATTGGATTTTGTTTATTCCTATTCTCTATAATCTTGAAAGTTTCTTCAATTATTTTATAGGCAGTATTTCCTTTACCTGTAATATGATAACTTGTTTTAAAATGCTTCTTACCCTTATGACCAGGGACCATAATTTTGTTAATAAGCCTTTCAACGATAAAAATCTTGCTTTTATGAAACCTATTACCACTATATCTGGCTCCAGTTTTAGGAACAAATTTTGGCTCTAAGGTTATATATCTTTGTAAGCCAGGATCTACTACCTTAATATCTTTTGTGCTCCATCTGTTAAATGCTTTTACTTCAATCATCTTCTAGCTTTCTCTATTTTTCCTTTTAACAAAGCATCCAGGCTTTGATCATTAACTTTGATAACCTGCCATCTGACTCCAGGAATATCACCCTTAGCACGGCCCATTTTACCGCCGATGCACTCTATTATAACATCATCATGCTCGTCTATCAGCTTAGTGGCTCCATCTCCCGGGCAAAATGCTGTAACTTGTCTGCCATTTTTTATAAGCTGCACGCGAACACATTTACGCATGGCTGAGTTCGGTTGTTTAGCCTCTAATTGAATCTTTTCTAAAACAATGCCTTTTGCTTGTGAAGAGCCTTCTAAAGGGTCTGATCTCTGCTTTAAATTAAGCGCTCTTTTTATGAACCACTTATTGCACCATCTACTTTTTTTTCTTCTTCTTTTCAGCTTCTTTGCAGCGTTTAATCCACTAGATTTTTTTCCCATTTGTCAAAAATCACCTTTCATAAATTATCATCGTTTTGCTTATCGCAAATGCAACGTTGATTTTTGATCATGCTCGGAAATATTTTATTTCCGACATTTACACTTAGAATTTAAAGAGTATTTTTAAATGTTGCGTTTTAAACAACCTTAATATCTTCCACATCAAAATACCTTTTAACAATTGACTTTAAATTATTTAAGTTCTTAGAATCTCTTCCTATTAAAATGCCTTTTGTTTTGGTATCATTACCAATAATGGTTATTATTTTGTTTTCTTCTTTTATACCCCTGGGCTTTAAAGGATAAATAAAGTTTTTTATGAACTGCAATGCATTTGAACTGAATTCAGATACCTTTATTTTTTTGTTCAATATATTTTCTATTTTTTTTACATTTACTCCACCTTTTCCAATTGCTTTTCCAATCTGGTTTTCTTCAACTATAAATATCACTTTGTTTTCATTAATGATACAATCCTTTAATTTGCTTTGCGTCAGAGTTTCAAACAAAGACATATACTTCATTATGTTAATATCGTATTTTATTTTTGTCATTTAGATCATTTCTTTTAGTAAGGATGCTACAGAAATAGAGAATGGTTTTTTACAAATAACGCCTAACTCCTCATTACTGTATTTTAAATTAACTACGTTAATTTTTCCTAATTTACAATAGTAATCAATATTTTTTTTTTTTTCCTCCGGACAATTGTTAGTAATATACACCTTTTCTATCTTCCCTAATTTTAAGTTTTTAATAGTCCTCTTTGTTCCTATGATAATTTTTTTTTTTTCAATATTTTTTCTTATCTCTGCTGCTATACTCTCTGCCATCTTATCCTCCTTTGTTTATTTTTGTTATCAAGCCAGGTAAGCCTGTACCAACAGGCACTGACTGATTTAGCATGACATTTTCTATAACTGAATTTAATTTATCCTCTTCGCCAACCAGAGATGCATTTATTATATGCTTTATCGGGGTTTCGAAAGATGCTCTTGCAAGCACTGAGGCTTTTTCGCTTACTACTCCGTAACGTGTAATTCCCCTGCCAATTCCAGAAACACACATTGTGTCTGCTGTAAGCATAATATGCCTTACATCCACATTAAGGCCCTGGCTTTCTATAACCTTAAAAACCTCATTGATTATAGTTTGACGTGCTGCCTCTATTCCAAGAACTTCAGCAACTTCAAAAACATTATTTGTTGTTGTACGC
Organism: uncultured Methanosarcinales archaeon; assembly: GCA_964467845.1. GTDB lineage: Archaea > Nanobdellota > Nanobdellia > Woesearchaeales > CAYXTQ01 > CAYXTQ01. The sequence continues at coordinate 2,888 of CAYXTQ010000026.1, forward strand.
GTAAAATCAACATACTCTAGCTGTAAAACATCACTTAAATTAGAGCCTGCTGTGATTATTATAAATTCGTCTTCTCTTTTTACAGGTAAAACCTGCGTTATTTCCTTTATTCCTTTAATGTATATCCCCTTTATCTTCTCCTTTAACTTATAAAGTTCATTTAAGCTTTCTTCTTTTCCTCTGAATTTTATTATTATGTTTTCTTTTTTTTTTTTTACATTAACGCCTTTGATACCTGCAGAGATCGCCTTTAAAAGAGCATTTTCTGTAATCTTAAGATCTTTTATTTTTTTTTCATCAAGCTTTAACTCTATGTTAGAATCTGCTATATTAATTGACAGTTCTTTTATTAATTCCTTAAGTTTTGTTTCTCTTATAGAAGCGGCTATTTCTTTTATATCCTTACCTTTACTGTAAGGTTTTTTCAAATAAATCTCCATCATTGGTGTGCTTAAATTCTTTCTGCCGTCTAAGATTTCTATTATTCTAGGTAAGCCCATTGTAACGTTCATTTCTGCTACACCAGCAAAATGGAATGTATTTAATGTCATCTGAGTACCAGGCTCACCAATAGATTCTGCACTAACTAGACCAACGCTTTCACCAGGCTCAACTTTAGAGTTATTGTATTCCTCTAACAGTTTATCCAAAATCTTTTTTAATCTTGCCTGGGATATTTGTTTAGGAATATTAGCTTTAACTTCCTCTAATAATTTTAAAGGAATCTTATCCTCATATTCTTTAAATAGGTTATCCATCTTACTTCACACTTTCAATTATTTCTTTAACATTAATTATTCCGTTTTCAGACTTTGAAACATCTATACCATCTTCACCATATTGGAATTGTATTATTTTCCTGCTGGCATCCCTTACTGTATGGTCATATTCAATCTTTAAGTCCTGCATTGCATTGGCTAATCTTCTGTATAAATAACCTGATTTTGGCGTACGTAAAGCAGTATCCATTAAGCTGTCTCTGCCAGTAATAGATCCAAAGAAGAATTCATAGGGTTTTAAACCGCCCTTGAACCCGTTTCTTATAAAACCGTGCGCATCTGGTCCTAAATCATTTCTTTTAAAATTAGCTAAAGTCCTGTCTTTATAGCCTTTTTCTATTCTTTTGCCGCGCATAGCCTGCTGGCCAACGCAGGCAGCCATCTGTGCCAAATTAAGCAGATTGCCACGAGCACCAGAATCAGCCATTATTAATGTATGTGATTGTTTATTTGCATGCTCTGCTACTATTGCTCCTGTCTTGTTTCTTGCTTTGTTCAATACTTCCAGAATCTTCAGTTCAAGAGTTTCCTTAACTGTTTTGCCTGGAAATGCTTCTAATGCATCTTTTTCATACATCTCGATATAATTCTTTACATCCTGGTCTGCCTGATCCATCACTTCCTTAATCTTTTTTCTTGCTTCTTCAGGCAAGTCTGTATCAGAGATAGCAGTTGTAAATCCTGTTCTTAATAATATTTCTATCCCCAACAAAAACATTTTTTCTAGAATAGCTACTGTAGCGTCTTGACCATACTTTTTGTGCAGCTCCCTCAGCAATAATCCGCTTTCTCCACCTAAACTGTTTTTATCCATAATACCCTCTGAGAGCATTCCATCTTTAATTACAACTTTATTTCCGTCTCTGGATTTTCCAGTAAAATTAAAATATTCTGGAAGCAGCATACTAAATATCTCCTTTCCATCTATTGTAGATTTTCTTGACAGTCTTGAAAAATCATTAATCCCGACTTTAAATAACAGGTCTATTGCCTCTTCCCTAGGGAATGACAGAAATTTTGTTAATAAATAATTTCCAGAGATACCATCCTGGACACACCCCATTACACTAAGGCCGTATCTCGGGCTGATGAGCTGCGTCTTAACTTCCATTAAAATTTCTGCTTCTGCTCTTGCCTCTTCTGTTTGCGGGATATGCAAGTTCATTTCATCTCCATCAAAATCAGCATTGTAAGGATTACAAACAGCAGGATTAAACCTTAATGTTTTGCCTGGCAAAACTCTTACCCTATGGCACATCATACTCATTCTATGCAGGCTTGGCTGTCTGTTAAATATGGCAATATCTCCGTCCATTATATGCCTTTCAACTATATAGCCAGGATGCAATTCCTCCAAAGAAGCCTCTTTGGTTTCATCTGTAATTTTTTTCTTCTTGCCATCTGGTCTTATTATATAGTTTGCTCCAGGATATTTTTTTGGACCATTCTCAACAAATTTTTTCAAATATTCAATGTTCCAGTCGTTTACCTTTTCCGGAATTGTTAAGTTGGTTGCCATTTCAAATGGAACACCAACCTCACTCAGCTTTAGCCTTGGATCCGGACTAATAACAGTTCTAGCTGAAAAATTTGTTCTTTTACCAGCCAAGTTATGCCTTATACGGCCTTCCTTGCTTTTTATCCTTTCAGTAATTGTTTTCAAAGGCTGTCCAGAACGATGACGGGCAGGAGGTAATTGTGCAATATTATTATCAAAGAATGTAGTAATATGGTATTGTAATAAATCCCATAAGTCCTCAATGATTATCTCTGGTGCGCCTGCATTTATGTTTTCAAATAACCTTTGGTTGATTCTTACAATATCCCCTAATTTGTGAGTTAAATCATCTTCGCTTCTTTCACCAGACTCTAAGGTAATAGAAGGCCTCATTGTTACCGGAGGAATTGGCATGATTGTTAATACCATCCATTCCGGCCTTGAGAAACCAGGCTTTAAACCAAAGATTTCTGCATCCTCATCTGAGATTTTCTCTAACCTTGTTCTTACTTCTATAGGGCTCAATCTTTTTTCATTTTCTAAGAAAGTAGTTGGTTTTTCAAGTGCAATTTTTTGTTGTCTGCTATTGCAATAAGGACATTTGTTTGCTGTTTTTAAGCTTGAAATAATCTCTTTAACCTTAGTCCTTCTTGCTTCTGCACCTATCTCCTTTTCAATTTGATTTAAAACTTCTATATATTTTCCAACCTTGTTTTTTGGAATCAAGATTTTACCACACTCACGGCATGTACATCTTAATAAGGTTAATATTATGCTTACAAATTTAATATGAATTATTGGTCTAGCTAATTCTATATAACCAAAGTGACCAACACACTCTTTTAGCTTGCTGCCACAGGTTTTACATTTTAATCCAGGATCAATAACCCCTAATCTTATATCCATTAAGCCGCCATCTACAGGATAACCTTCTTTATCATAAAGCTCTGGAGTAACAATTTTAGCAGAAGCCATCTTTTTAATTAATTTAGGGCTTAGCATTCCAAATGTAATGCTTTTAACTTGCTTGTAGATGTATTGCTCGTAAGGCTCTATTCTTTTTTTCTCTTCTTCTAATTTCCCAGAAGTTTCTTCTTTCTTCTTTTCTTCCTTTTTTTCTTCTTTTTGTTTTTCTTTTTTCTTTTTCGCCATTTTTTTTATTTTATTTAATGATTTTCTTTAATATTTATTTTTTAAAATCATTTTAGGATAAATTCCCAAACTTTTTAATTCATCCAGCAAAAGCTTGAAAGCATAACTTATTTCAATATTTGTAATAGTAGTAGTATCTCCGCATACAGGGCAGTAACTTCTGTCTTTGTATTCGTCCCTTATTGCTATAAGGCCACAGCTTTCGCAAATAGGTACTACTGTTTTGTCTGAATCAAACCTTTCTTTTAGCAATAAACTTGTTCCGTGTGCAACAAAGGTGTCTTTTTCCATTTCTCCTAACCTTAAACCACCTTCTTTAGCCCTACCTTCTGTTGGCTGTCTTGTCAATAATTGTATAGGACCGCGAGCTCTAGAATGTATTTTATTTGCTACCATGTGCTTTAATCTTAAATAATACATATTGCCGACATAGATTCTTGCTTTAAATTGCTGTCCACTCATACCATTATAGAAGGCTTCAACTCCATTCTCCCTGAATCCCAAAGATAATAACTCCTGCCTTAATTTTTCTTCAGGTTCACTGTCAAAGGTTGTTCCATCAACATATCTTCCGGATAAAGCACCAACTTTGCCAGCTAGTAACTCCAATAAATGGGACATGGTCATTCTGCTAGGGATACCATGAGGTGAAAATATCATATCAGGTATAATTCCGGAGGCTGTAAATGGCATGTCTGCTTCTTGAACAATTAAACCAACTATTCCTTTTTGGCCGTGTCTGCTTGTGAATTTATCTCCAATTTCAGGGATGCGTTCATCCCTGACCCTAACCTGCACTATCTTATTGCCTTCTTCATTTTCTGTAATCAAAACAAAGTCAACAACACCCTTTTCACCATGGCTTATGGCAACAGAGGATTCTCTTCTTACAGTAGAAGCAAGGCTGTATTCATCTAAACTGCTCAAGAACCTTGGAGGAGAGGTTTTACCAATAATAACATCACCCTCATCAACTTTAGCTCCAGGATAGATTATTCCATCTTCTTCTAAATGTCTGTAATCTTTTTCACTTCTATAACCCTTAACATCTTTTTCCGGAATGGTAATCTCATCAACCAAGCCGCCAGAGTAGCGCAGTTCTTCTGCTATGCTTGGCCTATAATAACAAGATCTGCCAAGACCTCTGTCAATTGAGCCTTTGTTCAGTATTATAGCATCCTCTATATTATATCCTTCAAAGCTCATTACTGCTACAACTAGATTCTGGCCAGCAGGGTGCTTTTCATATTCTGAGATATCGTGCATTATTGATTTTACTATTGGGACTTGTGGCGTGAATAACAGATTAACATCCATGTCCATCCTTATAGTAAAATTATTTGCATAAAAACCAACAGCCTGTTTTTGATTTTTAGAACCAGCGTTTAACCTTGTTGATTGATTAAAATTAGAAAAAGGAACTAAGGAGGTAATTAGGCCGAACATTGATAATGGAGAAATTTCTAAATGAGTATGGTCTGTGGTTAGTTCTTCTTCATAAAATGCGATTAAGGCATTTTCTTCTTCTGCAGCATCTAAGTATTCTATGATGCCTTTTTCAATGAGATCATTCCAGCTCATCTCTTTTTTTTCTAACTGCATAATGTGTTTTTCTGTTAATAACTGCTTTCCATTTTTAACAACTATTAAAGGCTTTCTGACACGGCCACGGTTACTCTCCAGATATATCTCATCATTGCTGTTATCGTAATAAACATTTAAATTACAGTCAATAACCCCTTTTCTTCTTTCTTCTATTACTGACTTTACAAAATTGCTTCCATTATCAACATTTCCTATAAATTTGCCGTTTATGAAAACTTCTGTCATTTGTTAAAATTTTCCTCCGAAATTTTTACCCAAAGAAATGCGAAGCATTTCTTGGGTCCTTGAAAATTGAAAATTTTCAGGAAACCGGAAATCCTCTGGATTTCCCAGTTCACCGAAAATCGAAGATTTTCCAGTGCACTGAAAATAATGTTAATATTTTCATTTTACAGTTTTTAACCCGATATTTTTTAATTGTTTTATTATTTCATCTTCATTTGAATCTTGACTAATAGTTGCAAGTAAAGCTAAATTTTTCCTCAAGCCTATGTTTGTACCTTCAGGAGTTTCTATTGGACATAATCTTCCTAAATGAGTGCTGTGTAGTGCTCGAGCTTCAAAATTTTCCTGGGAAGCTGATAATGGAGAAACAACACGTTGTAAATGAGATAAAGTTTCCAAGAAATTCAATCTTTGAATTCTTTGGCTTATTCCTTTTCTGCCACCAACCCAAGAACCAGTAGCCATACTACTATATATCCTTGATGTTAATAGTTTATCCCTTATTATCACTTTAATTGAAGGGAATTTTCCACGCTTGACAATTCTCTGGAAGTTATATAATACATCTCCAATCAGTACTTTTAAATTTACCCTAAATAAATCAGCCAACAGGTCTCCAGATGTTTTTAATCTCTTGTTCATATAATGGTCTTTATCATCCACGTTTGCTTCCTCATTTGCCACCATTATATACTTTTTTATCAGTTTACATAAATTATAAGCCTTGAATATGCGGTCTTCTTTTTTTATTCCAAGATGAGGCAATAAATACTTGTCCAATATTTCCTTCATTCTCTCAATTCTAATTTCTTTTGACTGTGTTATACCAATTCTTTTTGCAATCCAGTCCAGGGCTTCCTCTTCTGTTTTTATATCAACACCTTCATATAAATTAATTAAAACTTCATCATACTGTTTTGTTGAACTAACAAATTTCATTATATCCTCATCTTTCAACAAACCCAATGCTTTGATTACAATTATGATTGGAATTCTTTTAACCCTAGTAAATGTTAAGTAGAATAAACCATCTTTCATTCTTTCTAAAGTATGAGGTATTTTAAATGAACCTCTTTCAGAGAATAATTTTCCACTATACTCACTGACGCCAACGCTTTTTTTTTCTACAAGCATTTTGTTAGAAGCCAAATCTTCTATGTTAATCAGAACTCTTTCAGTGCCGTTAATTATAAAATAACCGCCAGTATCATCAGGGTCTTCACCTTTTTCTATTAGCTCTGCCCTGCTTAATTTATATAAATGGCAATATTTGCTTTTCAGCATAATTGGAAGATTGCCTAGTTGCGTAGTAAAGCTTTCTCTTTGCACACCATTAATATGAGAACTCACTTCTATAAAGCAAGGAGCAGCATATGTCATTTTTCTAAGACGTGCTTCAACAGGAAATATTTTTCTTTTGCTGCCGTCTGCTTCTGTAATTTCTGGCTTTACAACCCACACTTTATCTAACTTTATCTTAAACTCATCTATATTGTGAGGAATTATGGTTGGTTCTATTTCTTTGTTTTCCTCAATGATGTTATGAATTTCCCGCTCTATAAAATTATTAAAGGACTCTATATCTGTCTGTACAAAACTCTGTTCTTCAAAATATTTTTTAATTAATATTGTAGAATATTTACTCATTTGTAACTTCCCTATAAAACAGGGTTTCACCTGCTGTTGGGCTTTTTCTTATTATTTTAATAATATCGCCTGGCTTTGCGTTTAAGTTTTGGATTGCAGGGTCTGTCTTTAATATTTTAGGTAGCTGTTTAGTGGAGATATTATATTTTTCAAGTAGGTCATTTTTCTCTTTTTCACTTAATTTAATGTGTTTAGGCACTAATATGTGTTTACTAACATCAATGTTTTTTTTCATTTTCATAAAAATTTCTTTGAAATTTTTAGGATCCTCGAAAATTGAAAATTTTCGGGACACTTAGAAACTCTGAAAGAGTTTCTGGTGTGATCAGAAATGCAAACATTTCTGACAAACAGGAAATCCTTTGGATTTCCATGTTCACAAAAAATTGTCCAAATTTTTTCGTGTTTTCTTAACAAAAATGGGCCGGACGAGATTTTCTTGCTAGTTATATTTATTCTGCTTAACCAGTCTTTCGAACTCGCGACCACTGCATTTCTTTTCTTATGTCAAAAACAACCTTTACTTACAGAAGGCATTAAAGGTAACTCCTTTAAAGTCATCTCGTCCATATAGTTGTTTTTGAGCATGCTCGGAAATCTTCGATTTCCGACATATTAAAAGTGCAGTGCTCTATTGCCCAGGCTTTTGCAACATCTTTGATGTTGCTTGCGTTAGCCACCAGGCTGAGCTACCGGCCCATTAAGCATTTGTAAACGCCCTGGCCGGGACTTTCAAAAAATCCTTCTTTTTCTTAAATAAAGGAAATTTAGCCTTTTTTTTGTTGAACCCGGGTCGAAGCCTCGACAGGGCTTCATGATAGGCCACTACACTACCAGGGCAATGGTTTTTTAAGCCTAATTAGTCTTTCATTTAGCTTCAAACAATCATTTTTGTATTCTTAAGGCTATAGAAAGACATTTTGAGTATTGCGTTTGTATTTTTTTGTAATTTATAAATGTATCGAAAAATCAAATTTAATAATGAAGTCAATATCAAAACACGAGAAAATCCTTTGGATTTTCTGTGTCCCGAAAATCATAGATTTTCGTGGATTCAATAAAAA
>CAYXTQ010000027.1:0-10852 GCA_964467845.1 uncultured Methanosarcinales archaeon
CACTATGTATATGCATGTCAAAACAACTATAACCGATTCTATTTAACGAACTTATCTCGGGTTTTTTTAGTATTATCTTATTCATGAAACTTTTATTATATAGTTATGTTTAAATAATTTTTGAATTTAATATGTCAGAAATATACCATCAGTCTGTGACTGGTGGTTTTTGACACAAACAAAAACAATACTTATTTAAATAAGAGTTATATTTTGAAGAAATAAAAAAAAAAACAAAAATGTTAGTACAAGCTAGAGTTGACTTTAAAAAGCCGAATATAGAAGAATTAAGAAAAAAAAAGTTTACATTAGTAGATATGCATTTTCATTCTCGTTATTCTGATGGCATGAATAGAGTAAAAACAATATTAAAAAAAGCTAAAAGATTAGGGATAGGGATTTCAATAACAGACCACAATGAAATTAAAGGGGTAATTAAAGCATCAGAAGAAAAAAATATTATGGTTATTCCAGGAATAGAAACAACTACTCATGAAGGCATTCATATGCTATTTTATTTTTTTAGTTTTAGAGATTTAGAAGAATTTTATAAAAAACATATAGAGGAAAATAAAAAAAAAAAAAACATCTACTTAAATATGAATATTAATGAAATAATAGATTTTGCTCAGAAATTTAACTGTGTAATCAGTGCAGCACACCCATTTGCCCCACATTGGGTTGGGCTTTGTAAATCTGTTCATAAAGGATATGTGAATGAAAAAACATTAGGTAAAGTACACGCTATAGAAGTTATTACTGGAAGCAACTTAAGAAAAAGGAATCTTATGGCTCTTGATTTTGCATATAAACACAATAAGGCAATTACTGGCGGAAGCGATGGGCACTCATTGAAAGAGTTAGGCAGAATATTGACTTATACAAAAAAAAAAGAAGATGTTAATGATTTTTTAGAATCAATATTGAAACATAAAAACTTTGTTATTGGAAAAGAGCTTATGTTGATTAATAAGGCCCTGCTGCACACTTCTGTACTTAAATATCCTGCTAAAAACCCATTTCCTTTGATAAAAAAGAGCATTCATTATATGAAGAATAGAAATAGTCACTAATTCTATTAATAGGAATAAAAAAAAACAAAAAAAAAAAACTAGCAAAAGTTTATTTAAGCATCAAAACCAGCTACCTGTTTTTGAGCAATCAAAAAGCTTGGGAACTAAACTTAGTTTGGACATAGTCCTTTTGTTTTAAATTAGGTCCCATATGCTTTATTTTGTTTTATTGACAATTCTTTTTTTTTTTTTATTTTTTTAGTATATGAGCCATTAGCTCTAACAACAAATCCCTCATCTTTATTCTTTCTTCTTTTACGTATTTGTTTAATTTATCTATCTCTTCCAGTTGTTTTTGAACTAATTTTTCTTTGTCTTCAATACTTAGATTCATTTTTTGTATTTCCTTTATTTTTAAGTCAATTACATCTTGTCTTTCGTCAATGACTGAACTTAATTTACCAACCTCCTCTAGGCTAGTTTCAATTTCTTTTTTAGATAACTTATTTTTTATGTTAAATGTTGCTAAAATTACAATTATCAACACAAGTATTATAGTAATACCAATATATATCTTACCATAATCTTTTTTTTTTTTTTTTAATTTTTCAAGATGTTTTTCTATTGCCGGCGGATGTTTAATGTCTCTTACTATTTTTATTGCTTCGTTTACACTATTTTCATCATGGCCGTACTGGATTAGTGTTTCTTTGATATGATCTATATTAAAACCTTGGCTTAAGCCTTTTTCTATATACTGTACTAGTTCTTCTTGTGTTGTCATATTAAATTAGATAAAATTTATTTAGTATAAATGCTTTTTGGTTTTTAGCTTTTCTATAACCTTATTTTCATCAGTTGAAGTAACAGTATCAAACATGCTTTTTAACCCTAATTTTAAGGAAGATTCATCACAAATCTTATGGTGCATATATGGTTTAATAACCCATTTTTCATCTAGTTCAGAAAATGGATTGACAAATATTATCTTAAAATCTTTTAAATCAATAAACTTTTTCCAATTGTCTATAACAAAGTTAAGGTTTTCTTCAGAATTAAAAACAACAAGGTTAATTATCTTATCATTAGACAGCTTTTGTAGTATTGCATTATCCTTAATAAACTGCTCTATTATATAGAATTCTTCTCTATCTCTATATTTTACAATTAAATCAAAATCCTTGCTTTCATTAATGCTTTCTATACTTTTATTTATGACATCCTTATTTTTAATATAAACCTTAGTCCATTCTACTAAAAATTTGTGTATACCATTATCTTTCATAAGAAATAATATAAAGGAAATAAAATATATTTAAATATTTTTATTCGTTCTCAACCCTTGGGGCTAAAACAAATGAAAGTTGCAGCTTGTCAACAACATTATAATCTAACTTAAGAGGATAATCCTTGTCAAAGTGAATTACTACATTATCTGCTAATTTTGAACCATCAATCATCTTTTTTAAGTATTCTATTGAATATTTTGCCTTAACTTTGTCAGAACCACTTACACTAATTTTTGTATCATCGCTTTCTTTAATCTCTATATTAGCTTCACTTAGCTCGCCTTCAGCGTGTATAACTAATTTTTTTGGCTCAACTGCAAAAGTAACAGATTCACCTACAATATCAACATCTTCTATTGCATCATTCAACATAGAGGCTTTTGTTTTTACTGTAACAGGAAATTTTAAGTCAGGTATTTTCTGCTCTTTTTCCTCTATATCTATTATCGGCAATGAGAATGTTCTTATGGAAGCACCTTTAATCTGTATTTTTAATTTATTATCTGGATCTAACTCTAAAATAAGCATATCGCTTGGAGAAACCCTTCTTAATATCTCCTTTAAATTACTTAAACTAACTGCTAAATCCACCTCTTTTTTTACCTCATACTCTGTAAAAGAACTACTTAATAACCTGAAAATTACCATTGCTACATTAGCAGGATCCATTGCTACTAGCTCCATAGCATCTGGAGTTATTTTAAATCTGGCTTCGTTGACTAAATCAGAAATTATAGTTATGCTTTCCTTGAAATATTTTGGCTCAGCTAAAGTTAATTTCATTTTATTCCCCCCAACTAAATTTAATATATATGTTTAATATTTACCTATATTTATAGTTTTGCATTTTAAATACTTATTTTCTTACCATCACTAACTATATGAACAAAATCTTTATCATAGCCCATTTCAAAGGCTAAATCAGCCAAGGCATTTCTCATAGTTAAATTTCCGTGTGCTGGGATTATATGCTTAGGTTTAATCATGTTTATAAGGTCTCTTAAGTCTTCTCTTGCAGCATGGCCGCTAACATGAATATCTCTGAATGTCCGTACATGGTATTTCTTTAATTGTTCTTCTAAAACCCTTCTGTGTTCTATGTTGATTTCTGAGGGAATTACAGTGCATGAGAATATTATGTGGTCTTCAAGATTTAGTTTAAAGGGAAATACCTCTCTTGCTATTTTTGAAAGAGTTGCTTTTTTTTCTCCTTGATGTCCTGTAACAACTAATAAATATTTCCTTCTTTTTTTGTCTATTTCTTTCAGTTTTTTTTTTATCTTACTTCCATATTTAACTATTTCAACATCCTTAGAGAAGTTAATTAACCCTATTTCTTCGCCAGCTTTAACGTATTTTGCTAATGATCTTCCAAGGAATACTATTTTCCTGTCTAACATTTTGCCATATTTTATTATAGATTTTAACCTTGCAAGATGTGACGAAAAGGTTGTAATTAGAATAGCTTTACCTTTGCTGTTTGTTCCTAACAGAACATCTTTTAGCATTTGTTTTGCAACTGACTCAGAAGGTGTTTTTTTGTGTTCATTAGCATAAGTTGAATCACAAATTAAGGCTAAAGTTTTTCCTTTAATCTCCTTTAGTCTTTCAAAATTTGGTTTTTTACCTAAAACAGGAAAATTATCAAATTTAAAGTCATTTGCATACAATATAATACCATATTTTGTATGTAGAGCCACCATTACTGTTTGCGGTGTAGAATGGGTCATATTAATAAACTCTATTGTAACATCATCAGATAATTTATAAGAGGAATTAACATTTAAAATCTTTATTTTGTTTTTTATCTTTAATTTTTCGTCATCTAGAATAGTTTTTAATACTGCTGCAGTAAAAGGGGTGCATAAAATAGGAGCATCAAAATTATTACCTAAATATGGGATAGCACCAACATGATCTAAATGGGCGTGTGTTGGTATAATTAATTTGACCTTATCTTTCCATTCCTTTAAGACAGAGATATCAGGAACAGCACCAACCCTCATTAATTCATCTGGGTCTATAGCTATCAAATCTTCATCTTCTGTATAAGAAATATAGCTGTCAAGGTGTAAACCCAAGTCAAGAAGTATAACTTGATCATCAATTTTAATTGCTGTACAGTTTTTACCTACTTCGTTATAGCCGCCTACTGCTATTATTTCTATCATAGTTACAAAAGAAAAAAGGAGTTGTTTAAATAGTTTGTGAAAAAAAAATGCTTGAAAAACTATTTTTTTCAGCACCAACTTCGTTGGAAAAAAAAAATGCGGGGAAAGGGACTCCCAAATCCTGAGGGATTTAAGCAACCCTCTGGGATATTCGAACCCTTGTATCCACTAAGGAAATGGATTTCACATAAGTGGACAGCGAAATCATCTTGGTAATCATCACTCAAATAACTTGAGTCCATCGCATTTGGCCACTCTGCCATCCCCGCATTATTATTTAGAATTATTTATTATTATTTAAAGTTAATGATAAAATCAATAAAAAAAAAAGCCAATAAGTTCACAACTACATTTAGGCAAACATAGTTTGTCTTAAGTACGAAGTTTAACAATACTTTTTTTTTTTAAATTTTATATAATAAATAATTAAAAAATAAAAAAAAAACTGGAACAAGTGCACAAATAATTGTGATGATTGGTATAACACCTATTGATTAAAAAAAAAAAAAAAATTAAGAACTTAGGGTATTTAATTTTGCTTCAATTGAAGAAAGCTCTGCTTCTAGTTTCTCTAGTTCATTCATCTTTTTAATTTCTGCTTTGCTTATTTCTTCTTCTATCTCTTTTTTACCTTTAGGAAATACCTTTCTTTCCCTCTTTCCCTCTTTTACCTTAGTTTCAGGCAATTTAGAGATTAAATCATTATTCAATCTTTTAATTTCTTTAATGATGCCTCTTAAAGTAATTGTATATTCAATCTTTTTTCTTCTTAGTTCTTTAAACCTTTCATACTTTTGCAGGGATTTAACTACCATCTTTGAATATTCTAACAGATTTTTTCTTAAATCTAGCGGCTCTTTAACTTCTACATAGAACACTTTTTCTTTTTCTGATTCAGTCATATTATATACCTTCAGGTTCAAATAAAGTGCCATCAATTAAAGCAATCTTTTTCTCTACCTCATCTAAATCACTCTGCCATGTTCTTAACTCATTATCCTCCTGATTCTTAATCTCAATTATCTTATTTAGAGTATCTCTGGCTTGCTCTAATTTACTTTTGATTAACCCAATTATTTCTAAAATATCTTTATATTCATCAATCTTAACAAAAACAGGCATTCCTTTTTCCATAAAAATCACCTTTCAAATAAAGTTTTATCAATATAAACAGATTTCCTTTCTATATCTTCTAATAAAGTTCTCCACTTCTCAAATTCTTTATCTTTATTATTTTTTATTTCATTCAATCTCTCTAAAATATTTTCTGATTCTCTAATCTTTCTTTTTATTGCGTTAATACTGTCAAGAACCTCTCTGTATTGGTCAGATTTAACAAACATTTCTCTACCAATAGAAGGAAATTTTTGTTTTTTAACCACAACCTTGCTTTTTTTTACCTCTTCTTTTGGAGGTTCAAATTCACGAGCAGGTTTTAAAGTAGGAATAGGTTTTATTGGGATAATGTCTTCCCTAATCGGTTTTAATGGTGGAAATTTTATTGGAACTTCTTCAAGTTCAATTTCCTCTTCTGTCTCCTCAGATAATGGAGGCAGTTCTGGTAATTCTAAATCCTCCGGTGGTGGAGGTATATCCAAAACAGGAGGCGGCGGTGGAATATCTAATTTCCTTGGTTTTTTCGACAAGAACTTTAAAAATGCCATTAGTTCACCCCTTTTAACAAAATAATTAACTACTTCAGTATTAAAACTTTTTGTAGTATGTTTCAATGGTAACGTTTATAAATGTCAGAAATTTTTACAAATTTCTGATCATACTCAAAAACTAGGTTTTTGACATAACAGCAAGATTTAAATACTACAACAAAATTCCATTTTAGGTAATAAAAACAGATTTCTGTAGGATACTTCATTTTATTTTTTTATCGACGTATATTTTCTATCACAATAAAGTTTTTATATTAGCGTAATTTATTTTATTTTTTTTAGGATGACTCATAAAGATCCTAAAAAAGTTGATTTAATTCTCGAAGATGGCTCAATTTTTTCCGGTTATTCTTTTGGTTATGAAAAATCTGTTGCAGGAGAGGTTGTCTTTAATACAGGAATGGTTGGTTATCCGGAAGCTTTAACAGATCCTTCATATAGGGGCCAGATTTTAGTTCTTACATATCCTTTAATTGGCAACTATGGTGTTCCTGGTTATGAAAAAGAGGATAATTTATTAAAAAATTTTGAGTCTGATAAAATACAAGTTTCTGGATTAATTGTAACAAACTACTCAGAGGAATATAGTCACTGGAATGCAAAAAAATCTATTGCAGAGTGGCTTAAAGAGTTTAATATACCAGCAATATATGATGTTGATACCAGGGCGTTAACAAAAAGATTAAGAGAAAAAGGAACAATGCTCGGAAAAATTATTATTGATAAGGATTTAGAGTTTGACGATCCAAATAAGAGAAATCTCGTGGAGGAAGTGTCAATAAAAAAACCAATTGTATATGAAAAAGGCAAATTAAAGGTTGTAGTGGTTGATTGTGGTGTAAAAAACAATATAATAAGGGCTTTCATAAAAAGAAACATTACTGTAATAAGGGTTCCCTGGAATTATAATTTCTTAAAAGAGGATTTTAATGCTTTAGTAATATCTAATGGGCCTGGAGATCCAAAGATGTGTAAAGAAACGATAGAGAACGTTAAAAAGGCCCTTGAGCAGGACATTCCAACACTTGGTATATGCTTAGGAAATCAGATTCTTGGTTTAGCTATTGGAGCTGAAACTTACAAACTTAAGTACGGCCATAGAAGCCAGAACCAGCCTTGTATGCTTTCAGGAACAAAAAAGTGCTATATAACAAGCCAAAATCATGGATATGCTGTTAAAGCAAGTACATTGCCACAGGACTGGGAAGAATGGTTCTATAACAACAATGACAAAACAAATGAAGGAATAAGGCATAAAACAAAACCTTTTTTTGGAAGTCAGTTTCATCCAGAGGCATCACCAGGTCCGGATGATACAGAATTTATTTTTGAACAATTTATTAAAATGATAAAATGATACAAAAAAAAAAAAAAAGTACTAATACTCGGATCAGGTGCTATAAGAATTGGTCAGGCAGGAGAGTTTGATTATTCTGGTAGTCAGTCAATAAAAGCACTTAAGGAAGAAGGAATAAAGACTGTTTTGATTAATCCAAATATTGCAACTATTCAGACATCAGATTATTTGGCTGATAAAGTTTATTTTTTGCCGATAGATGCTTATTTTGTTGAAAAGGTTATTGAAAAAGAAAGGCCTGACGGAATATTATTGGCATTTGGCGGGCAGACAGCACTTAATACGGGGGTTGAGCTTGCAGAAAAAGGCATATTAAAAAAATATGGTGTTAATGTACTGGGTACACCAGTAGAAGCAATCAAAAACACAGAAGACAGAGATCTTTTTGTTAAAAAATTAAGCGAAATAAACCTAAAAGTTCCAAAAAGTTTTGCTGTAACAAGCGTCAAGGAAGCTGTTAAAGCTGCTGAAAAAATAAAATACCCAGTAATGGCAAGAATTGCTTATGCTTTAGGCGGCTTGGGCTCTGGTGTTGCATATAATAAAAAACAACTTTTAGAAATTACAAAGAAGGCTTTTTCTTTTACAAAACAGATTCTAATAGAAGAGTATCTTGGCGGCTGGAAGGAGATTGAATATGAGGTTGTGAGGGATAAATACGATAATTGCATAACAGTATGTTCTATGGAGAATGTTGATCCAATGGGAATTCATACTGGTGAAAGTATAGTGGTAGCGCCAGTTCAAACCCTAACTACAAGAGAGCACTACAAGCTAAGGGCATTATCTATAAAGTTAATAAGGCATCTTGGAATAGTTGGAGAATGCAATATACAGTTTGCTCTTGACCCAAATTCAGAAGATTATAGAATAATTGAGGTTAATGCTAGGTTATCAAGAAGTTCTGCTTTGGCATCAAAGGCAACGGGCTATCCGTTAGCTTTTATTGCAACAAAACTTGCTTTGGGTTATGCTTTGCATGAAATTGAAAATTCAATAACAAAGCAAACATCAGCGTGTTTTGAGCCTGCTATTGATTATGTTGTCCTTAAAGTACCTAGATGGGATCTGCAGAAGTTTAGGAAAGTATCACCTTATATTGGTAGTGAGATGAAGAGTGTTGGGGAAATAATGTCTATAGGAAGATGTTTTGAGGAGGTTATTCAGAAGGCAATAAGAATGTTAGGCATAGGAATGGAAGGTCTTGTTTGCAATGAAATAACATTTGACGATCTTGATAAGGAATTAAAAACACCCACAGATAAAAGAATATATGCTGTAGCAGAGGCAATAAAAAAAAAGTATAGTCTTGACAGGATTTATGAGATGAGCAAGATAGATAAATGGTTTTTGTATAAGATGAGGAATATAGTGGAAATGGAAGAGGAATTAAATAAATATTCTATAGAAACAATAACTACCGAACTATTAATTGAAGCAAAAAAAAAAGGATTTTCTGACAGGCAGATAGCAAAGCTAATAAAAAGTGATGAAGTTGATGTAAGAAAGTTAAGGAAAAAACATAAAATAATACCATATGTCAAGCAGATAGACACATTAGCTGCTGAATTTCCTGCAAAAACCAATTATTTGTACCTTACTTATAATGGATGCGAGGATGATATTTCATTTACAACAAAAAATACAGTTATAGTTCTTGGCGGTGGTGCATATAGAATTGGAAGTTCTGTTGAATTTGACTGGTGTTGTGTTAATGCTGTTCTTACATTAAGAAATTTGAAGTATAATACAATAATGATAAATTATAATCCTGAAACTGTTTCAACAGACTACGATATATGTGACAAACTATACTTTGATGAGTTAAGTTTTGAATGTGTTGTTGATATTTATGAAAAGGAAAATCCTATAGGCATTATAATTTCTATGGGTGGACAGATCCCAAATAACCTTGCGCTAAAGTTGCATTTGTATGGTGTCAAGGTATTGGGCACAAGTCCAGTTAGTATTGATAATGCTGAGGACAGGCACAAGTTTTCAAAACTTCTAGATAAATTAAATATTGATCAACCTGAATGGGAAGAACTTACAAATATTGAAGATGCAAGGAATTTTGCAGAAAGGGCAGGTTATCCTGTGTTGGTAAGGCCAAGTTATGTTTTAAGTGGAGCTGCAATGAGTGTTGCAACATGCGAGCGCGATTTACAAAATTATTTAAAAAAAGCATCTGAGGTAAGTAAAGAGCATCCTGTTGTTATAAGCAAATTTCTATTGGGTGCAAAAGAGATAGAGATAGATGCTGTTGCCAATAAAGGCGAAATCATTGTTTATGCGATATCAGAGCATATAGAAAATGCAGGGGTTCATTCCGGAGATGCTACAATGGTGCTTCCACCGCAAAAAACATATCTTGAAACAATAAGAAAGATTAAGAAAACAACCAAACAAATAGCCTCTGCACTGAACATAACAGGACCATTTAACATACAGTTCTTGGCAAAAGAAAACAAGATAAAGGTAATTGAATGTAATCTAAGATCATCAAGAAGTTTTCCATTTGTATCTAAGGTGTTTAAAGTAAATTTTATAGATCTGGCAACTAAGGCTATGTTAGGTAAAAAAATAAAAAAGATAAGCAAATCAACCTTTGAGCTTGATTATGTTGGCGTAAAGGCACCGCAGTTTTCATTTTCGAGGCTTAAGGGAGCTGATCCAACCTTGTCGGTTGAGATGGCTTCTACAGGAGAGGTTGCTTGCTTAGGAGATAATGTAAAGGAAGCGTTTTTAAAAGCATTAATCTCTGTTGGCTATGAGTTGCCTAAAAAGAATTTCCTTTTATCAACAGGACCTATTGAAAGCAAAGCATATTTGTTACCTAGCATTAAAAAATTACAAAAGCAAGGTTATAAATTATATGCAACAAAAGGTACTGCAGATTTTCTAAATTCAAATGGTGTTAAAGCAGATATATTACACTGGCCATTAGAGAGAGAGAAAAAACCAAATGTTATTGATTTTATAAAAGAGAGAAAAATAGATTTTGTAATCAACATTCCAAAAAGTTTTGAGATAGAGGAACTAACTAATGATTATATAATAAGGAGGGCTGCTGTTGATTATGCAGTTCCACTGCTCACAAATACACAAATTGCTAGGTTATTCATAGAATCTATTTTAGAATATAAACTTGAGGATTTAGAGATAAAAAGCTGGGATGAATACAAATAAAAGATCATTAATAAACAATATCAATTTAAAAAAAAAAAAAACAATAATTAAAATTCAATATAAACTAAATCAATAAATAAATTATCAATAATAATAAAAACAATAAGGTGTACAAACACATTAAGGCAAACATAGTTTGTCTTAAGCACGAAGTTGAACAATTATT
>CAYXTQ010000028.1:0-10817 GCA_964467845.1 uncultured Methanosarcinales archaeon
TGTTAAAAAGGATTTTGAAGATCTGAGTAAAGCAAGTGAAGAAATATTAAATATTTTAGAAAAATTCAGAGATAAGATAACAAATTATCCTGAATATCAAGATGAGTTGGAAAAATTAGGCAGATTGATACAACAAGTAAAACATCCAGAAGCGAGCAAAGAATTTCTTAATGAAGTCTCTGATAAAATACAAGAGATTATAGATTATTTTGAAAAACCTAAAGGAAGAAAAGTTGAAAAAAATATTAGTAGAAGGTTATTTATTAAAAAGATGTCAACAGCTGCTGCTGGTGCTTTGGCAAGTGCTTATCTTCCTAGAAAATTGTTCGGGCAGAGCAGTAGAAATTATTTATTGCTAAAAGAATATAAAACAATTAAAGATGCTATTATAGAATGTAATAAGTTCAATAATTTATACGGAAGCATAGAAGCATTATACAAAATAAATCATCAAGATAAATTAATTTTTATTATTAAAAATTATGGAAATAATTATGCAGTTATTGCTTATTCAAGAGAAGAGAGAGTTCTTTCATCATTTAAAACTGTTTTTGAGAAGAATATTGGAAAAGGAACAAGGATGGTGAGTTCTGAAGAAATAAATCTACAAGAAGGTGTTGATTTCTATATACAGTTTTCATTAAACAAGGATGAGAATTTGACATTAAGGAATGTTGAATTATTACAAAATATAGGATATAGAAATATTGTTTTGCATTATGATAAAGAAGAGGGAGGAATGCGGTTATTAGTTGGCTCTTATAAAAGAGAGGAGTTAGCAGAAAAAGAATCTAAAGAGAGTTTAAAACAAGATAATGTTTTAGATGTTCTACTTACAAATGAATTGGGTATAGTCTCGCCAATTTATGTTGATGGAAAACTTGATTTCAATTGGGAGGAAATAGTTAAAGAAGTAAAAATTATAAAAACAGCTGATTTGCCTAAAGTTGAAAAAAGGATAGAAAAAAGAAATCAGGGATATAAAAAACAAAATAGAATAATATATTCTTTTGAACAGCTTAACTCTATAATTGAATATGGTGTTGATAAAAATGCGACTTTTTGTGACAAAAGGCTAATATCTCTACTAAAAGCAATAGCTTGGTGTGAATCCACTTATAACCCTTATGCAATAGCTTCTAAGATTGTAAGGAAAAAGGTCAAAACAAAAGATGGAAAAATATTAATAAAAAAAGAAAAGGAAAAAGGGGGTATAGGCTTATTTCAAATATTGCCTGAAACTGCCTCACATAAAGAGATTGGTGGTAGGGTGTATACTGAAGAAGAACTTTTTGTTCCTGAAACAAGTAAAATACTGGCTATTAAATATATTAATTATTTAAAACGTAAAATAGATAACTATTATCTTCCAAAAGGAGGTGATGATAAAAAACTTGAGCTTCTTTTAGCTGCATACAATGGAGGTGAGCCTGCTATCTTCTGGTCTATGGAAAAGGATAAGATAGTAGAACCTAAGATAAGGGCATATGAGAACGAGAAAAATAAAGGTTATAAAGAAACAAGAGGTTATGTTGTTAAGGTATTGAAACAGTATGAGGTATTTGAAGCAGGTTCTATACCATAATTTCTTTTTTTTTTTCCAAAACCTTTTTATTCTTTAAAGTATTTTGATAGGTTATGAATATCCCATGCATTAAATGCAAAGGCAATAATCCTGCTAATTGTGGAAGGAGTTTTTGCCCAATAATTGCAAAATCAGAGGCTTTGTTTAAGGTAAAGAGTAAGCTTGAAAAGGAGGATTTTTTTGGTAGCAGTCCAGCACCTTTTGTTGGAAGGTATGGATATCCTTATGTTAATGTTGGAATATTGGCTCCTCCTGAGATAAGGGAAGATGCATGGTTGTTTGATGCTCCAAGGTATTGGGCTTCTTCTGATTACAATATATTGCAAATCGTTGATTTCAGAAGCCAGTTGATAAACTCTAGGTTTAAAGCAGATATTAAAACAAGGAATAAATTTTTAGATGTTAGCAAAGAGGTTGGTATGGCAAGCAAGCCTGTTGATTTAGAGATTAACTTGAAGAAAAAACCCAATTTTAGATTAAAAACAGATTATTATTTGGCACCACAAGGGCCTAATGCGCAATTAAAAAAAGTTTCAATAACCTCTAATCCAAAAATAAACTCTAAAGTTGAGAAGGTTGTTTCTGATAATGATTTAAAGGCAAATGATGCTTTAATCTATCTTTATAAAAATGAGTTTGATGAAAATTTCCTGACAAGGCTTTTCAGTATAGGTAACTTAGGATTAAAAAAAAATAGGAAATTAGTTCCGACAAGATGGTCAATTACAGCAGTTGATGATGCTTTAGCCAAGAGTCTTATGAAAAAGATAAAAGACTATAATGAATCTGATTACATGGCATATTTTGGAGGTTATTTGGGAAATTATTATTTGATATTATTTTTCTCTGAAAAATGGAGTTATGAATTATTTGAAACTTATATGCCAAAGACAAGCTGGAACATAGTTAATTCAATAAGTTTTAGTACAGACTATGAGAGTTATGAAGGAAGAAAAACATATGCTTCTGAATGTGCTGGCGGATATTATGCTGCAAGATTACCAATTTTGGAAAAATTAGATGAGATTAAGAAACAAGGAAGTGTTTTGGCTTTAAGGTTTATAACAGGAGAGTATGCAATACCATTAGGAGTTTGGGTTTGCCGCGAGAGTGCAAGAAAAAGCCTACAACAAAGACCAATTGTATTTTCAGATAAAGAGTTAATGTTAGAGTATGCTAAAAAGTTTATAAAGAAAAAATTTAACTATGATTTAAACAACATTTTTGGGCATAGTATTCTATTAAAAAATATAAAATATCAGAAAAAAATAATTAACTATTGATTATTCCTTTTTAATCAATTCTTTTTCTTTCTGCAAATACTCTTCCTCAGAAATCTGATTTGTTATGTATTTTATCTGCAACTCTTTTAATGGTGTATCCACATCTTTGATGCTTATCATTATGGCACTCTCTAATTTTTCTACAGGCTCTTTAGTTTTAATGTCTTCAACATAATTTTTTCCCCAGCTCATAGTTACTGCTCCTACAACTATAGCAAAAATAACCAATAGCAAGGTTGCAATTAATGGAGAGAGGGCTTTTTTGTTCATCTTATTGTCTTAACATACTCTTTTTGTAATAATAGCATATAAATAAAGAGGCTAATCATTAACATCTCAAATATTGGAAACAGCAAGTTTGGAATTTTTATAGAGCCTGCACTTGCCATTACAGTCATTGTTTCCTCAATAACATAGATTATTATTGCAATAAACAAGAAATACCAAGGCAGTGTATAGATTCCTTTTTTGTGCTGCATAAACAATTTAATGAACAAAACAATAACTATAGCTACTCCTACTAAATTATAGTAAGGTGCAACTAATCCTAAGCATTCGGTGAATGTCTTTTTTAACTTTTTTTTTTTTTTTTTTTATTTTATTTTATTTATTATTGATTAATTATTATTGATTTTTTTTTTTTTTTTATTTTTTCACATTAATCTGGAATGTTAAAGCAAATATTAAAAATCCCAATATAAAGGTAGGAACAATATGGGTTAAGTAAGATGTTTCAAAAATATCAAATGCACGTAAAGCTCCCAAAATTTCCTGAATCATAAAAAAGAATAATGCTGCTATTAAAGCCAGCCATGGCCTTAGGTAATGTTTTTTATTTGAAGTCTTAATTAAGCTAATGCTTATAAAAGCAGCAATTATACTTAAAACTAGATTAGCAATTTTTAATAAGCCCTCAAGGAAATACAAAGTTTTATCACCTCTCTTTTTATTTTTATTTATATTCTAATATAAAAAGTTTTTCTTTTTTAGTATGATTAACCAATAATTTTAAATACTAATTTACTAATAAAATAATTATATGAAAAAAAGCCAGTTTATGATAGCAAAGCCATTTATTTATATTTTAATTCTAATATTTTTAGCAATTATTTTAATATGGGTGACTCCTTATTTTAAAGATTTTGGTAAAAAAACGCAAAAAATAGAAGTAAAAAATTTTGCTTACAGCATTAATAATCTTTTATTAAAGCAAACTTACAAATATGGGGGAGTAAAAGAGCAAAGCTTTGCTTTACCATCTGACATAGAAATGGTTTGTTTTGTTGACAAAAAAAAAAAAATTGATCCTTATATTAATACAGAATTAACCTCTTACCTAGATATTTATAGTAACAATAATTTATTCTTTTTTCCTATAGATAAATATGAACCAGCAACTATAGAAAATATGGAATTAAATGAATCAGAGAATCCTCTTTGTGTTAAAACAGTGAATGGAAAAATAAGATTAAGTTTAAAAGGAAAAGGGGATAAAACAATTGTTACTGCGTTAAATTACAGTGAACAAGAAATTGATTGTATTACTGTCCTTTATAACGGCAACCCTGATGATAAGGTGGATGTTGTGTTTTTGGGTAATGAATATAAGGAGTTAGGGGATTTTACAGAAGATATAAATAATTACATAAATAACATAATTATTAAAACTAATCCGTTTGATACAAACAAAAATAAATTTAATTTTTACAGGATTGATAAATTTCAGGATTTAGGTTGTGAAATTAGCAGTTATATAATATGCAACCAGTATAAGGCAAAGCAACTAGCTTCTAATTGTCCAAATGATTATATATTCATAATTACTGACATAGGAAAAATCAGGGATTTTGTTAAGCCAATAAGGTCAAGTGCCTTCTCTGACATAGCTCATATAAATGCTGCTGATAATGAATTTGTTTTATTGCATGAATTTGGCCATACATTTGCTGATTTGGCGGATGAGTATGTAGATGAAAGCTATTATAAACAGTTTGATGAGGAATCCTATCCTAATTGTGACGGGGCTGGCTGTGAGGAATGGTCTACTGTAGAGGATACAGGATGTTTTAAGGGTTGCTCTGTTAGTCAGTTTTATAGGCCAACAAAAGAATCTATTATGAGAAATTATTTAAAATCACAATTATATGGGGCAGTTAATGAGAATGTTATAAATTATAAATTGGGTGTTTATGAATAAGGTGAATTAAATATTAAATTCATTAAAAATAACTCAATAAAAATAAAAAAAAATCATTAAAAAATAAAAAAAAAAAATGAATAAGATAATAATTTTGCTGATATTAACTTTGATGTTAAATATAGTTTTAGCTGAGGAAAATAAAGTATATATTATAGATTTACACTATAAAGATGAAGTAATAACAGTAAATGATATCATTATTAAAACAGGTTATTACCCTGACAGAAAATTGCAGCCAGAGAAAGGCTATACTTTGGAATTAATATCTGATGATAATTTTGTTTTGTATTCATTTAAATTTGAAGTGCCTTTGAAAATTTATACCGATGTCATAGATGAGAATAAGGAGGTTAGAGGAGGAGTTATTGTCTTAAATGAAACAAATTTTGCTTTAATTTTGCCTTATTATGACAATGCTAAAGAGATTAAAATTTATGATAATGAAAATAAGGAAATGGTTTCTGCTTCTGTTGTTCCATCTTTAGGTGAAAGAACAACTTTGAAATGGATTTTTGGTTTTATTATTATAGTTATAGTGCTGTTTTTATTTTTTTACAGAAAGCCTACAAAACATCAGCGATAACGCTTCTTAACATATGACCTTTTATTTTTATATTATAGAACTTACCTATTTCCAGTCTTTTATTAATGCCGACAATTAAGGGATAAGTTCCTAGTTGCCTTCCAAAAGTATTTTTTCCTTCATAAATTTCCATTCTAACATCTTTTAGAATAGTTCCTTCTGGAACTAATTTTTTTAACATTGGAAAATCAATATTCTGCCTTATATCATTTCTCCATTTCCAATAGTATTTTTTGTTTTTTTTTAGAAATTTATTTCCTACAGTTTTGTATAAATCTGTTCCTTCAAAAATATTTACCTGCCTTATATTTATTCTTCTTAACAACAGATTTTCCTTTAATATTTTTTTTAGATTGGAAATATTTTCCTCGTGAGTTTGTTTGCTCTCACCTTTTAAACCAAAAATAAGGTTTATTCCTGGCAGAAAATTTTGCAGACCGTTATCGCCAATGTGCTTACCATATTTATTGATTATTTTTACTGCCTTAAAAGCGGTTTCCGGGGTTGTGTTTAAGTTGTTTTCTTCTATAACATTTTTATCAAAACTTTCTACTCCAAAAGCAGCAACATTTCCAGAAGTGCAGTATTTAACTATTGCCTTTGTTATTTCTTCTCCCCTATTGCTTATAACCATATTCGGGTTAACGTTGTCTATATGCAAAACTTCAATATTTATGGTTTCTTTTCTTATCTGTTTTAATAATTCAATTGGCTTTGGGTAAGTATAGAAGCAATTTTGCTTTCCAAGCCTGAAATATCTGCAACCAAGATTGTAAAATGCTTTGATTTCATTTAAAATATTATTAATTTCCCTAAACTCCAATTTATGTTTTATAGGTTCTGTGCAAAAACTGCATCTGCCAGAACAACCATGGCCTGTTTCTATTTCAATAATTCTTAAATTAGGAATTTGTTTTATTATAGAAGCACCCTTTATACTGTATTCCTTAATTTCTTCATAAGAAAAATCGTATTTTTCAATTTTATCGAAAACTCTTAAGTCTGCTTTTTCAAAAAATTTACCACCCTCTAAACTAGTCCCATAAAAAGCAGGGCCTGTAAGTATTTTTTCGCATTTTAAATCCCTGATTAGAGAGATAACCTCTTTTAAAGTTCCTGGAACAGCGCTTAAATATTTCCCCGGAGTATGTATTCCCAATATTATAACTAAGGTAGAGGTTTGTTCTAAAATATCTTTTATTTTTTTGTAGTCACTGGTTAAATTATATATTCTGATATTAGTTTTTTTGCTGATTTTTGTTTTGGGAATTATTGAGTTGTATAATTTGTAAAGTCTTAAATCATCAATTGTAATATAATAAGGATTAATTTCTAAAGAGCCTGCTATATATCTTGGATAAACTCCTAAGTAAGGAGGGACTCCTAAGCCAGCAGGCTCATCTGTGTAACAATCTAAGATAGTAAATGCCATAAAATGCTATTGTTTTTTCTTTTATTTAAAATAGTTTTTGTTTTAAATGTTAAAAATCAATAAAAAAAAATTCAATAATAATATAATCAATAGGTTCACAAGCACAATAAGGCAAACATAGTTTGTCTTAATGATGAAATTCCACCCATATTTTTTTTAAAATTTTATATAATCCAATAATTTATAATAA
This sequence comes from uncultured Methanosarcinales archaeon, assembly GCA_964467845.1. Lineage (GTDB taxonomy): Archaea > Nanobdellota > Nanobdellia > Woesearchaeales > CAYXTQ01 > CAYXTQ01. The sequence goes on from CAYXTQ010000028.1 coordinate 7,274, forward strand.
AATAAAAAAAATAAAAAACAAACTGGAACGAGTGCACAATTAATTGTGATTGTGGTATAACTCTTATTGATTTAATCAAATATTGATAGAATTAACCTAAAGCTGCTAATTTAACGTCTGTTTTAAGTTCCAATAGATCATAGCTTATCTTTAGTTTTTCCTCGTCGTCTTTCTTTAGTTTGCTATAATTTGATTGTATCCTTCTTATAATCTTTTTTGCATCATCTAGCTGCTTATCCCTTATTAGTTTTTTTGCCTCGGCTATTAAAGCATAAATCTCAGGGTGCTTTGACTTTTCAAAACCTTCAAAAACGACTTCTACCGGCGCAGACTGTTTTGATATTAATTCTAACCTATGCTTTTCTAGCTCTTCTAATGCCTCTTCTTTAATCTTTAACTCTGCCTCTTCCTCTTTTACTTCTCCCTCTTTTTTCTCTAAAACAAGTTCTCTATCTTTTAATAATTCCCATTTTGCAATTGATTCTTCGGTAAGTTTATCTAATTTTGCCTCTTCTTCCTTTACTTTATTTGTTAACTCTTTGTATCTAGATTCTAATTTCAGTATGTCCTGCTTTAACTCTTTTGTCCTGGATATTCTTTTTTCTTTGCCGCTAAGTTCGATCTCTCTTCTGTATAATTTTCCTTCTCTATCACCAATACTTTTTTCTAATGTTTCTAATTTATTTATTTTTTCTGTTATCTCTTTTTCCTTTTTACTAATTAATTTTTTATCAGCTTCAATTTTTTCTACTTCTTCAATTATTTCTTTTTCTTTTTCATCTAAGGCATTTATGTCCCTCTTTAACTCTCTACTTAATTTTGTTAAATCAGTTTTTAATTCTTCCAATAATAATTCATTATCTTTCAGAACTTTATCTTTTAAGGTCCATTCGTCCTCTAATTTTAGCAATAAGCCATGTCTATTGCGTAGGCTTTCTTCAATCTTTTTCTTTGTTTCAATAAGGCTAAACATTTGCTCTTTAAATTTATCACCTTTAATATTAAGGTCTTTTAATTTCTCTTTAATTTTTTTCTCTTCTTTTACTAAAAGTTTTCTATTATCCTCAATCTCTTTTAATTTAACTAGAATTACCTTTTCCCTTATACCAATTTCCTTCTTATCATCTTCTAATTCCCTTACCTTCTTTAATACCTCGTCTTCTTTTTCAGCTAATAATTTTTGGTCATCTACAAGTATTTTATGCTTTAATTTTAATTCCTTGTCTAATTTAGCTAATTTTTCTTTTTCAATAGAAAGCTCTTCAATGGATTTTTCTCTTTCTTTTTTTAGAATTTCAATCTCTTTTAGTAACTTTTTTTTATCTCTTTTCCATTTTAAATAATCATCATATTCTTTTATCTCTTCTTTTATTTTTTCTTTTTGTGATATAAGGTTGTCTAGATCTTTATCATATTCTTTTTTTAGATTAAGTGAATCTTTTTCTCTTTGAAAAAGTTTTTTTTCTTTAGTATAGTGCTCACTTTTCTTTGTGGCTAACTCATTTTTCAAATCAATTATTTCTTTTTCTTTTTTATCAAGTTCTATTTCTTTATCTAAGAGGTATTTTTCCTTGTCTTCCAGGTCTTTTTCTTTTTTAGTTAATTCTTTTTTTCTTGATTCATAGTCTCCTAGTTCAGCTTTTTTTTTATGAGCTTCTTCATGAATATTTTCTTTTTTTTCTTCTAATAATTTTAGTTCATCCTCAATATCTTTTTTTCTTTTTTTCCATCTGTAGTCTTCCCTGCTGAGCTGTTTTAAACCATCTAGAACTTCTTTTTCTTTTTTCCTTAATTTTTCTTCTTTTTCCTTATGTTTAAGCGCTTTTTCTTTAGAAATAGGCTCTGGTTTTATAAAAGGTTTTTTAAATAGTTTTAATTTCTCCTTCAGGTTTTTTTTTTTTTCCAGTACTTCTTCCTCCTCAAATCCCGGAGGAGGCTCTGGCGGCTTAGCTAGTATTTTTTCTAGTTCTTCATCAGATATTTCTATTCCCATGTCTATCAATAAAGCAACAAGAAGAACTGCTATTTATATATTTTTGTTGTATCTTCAAAATAGGAAAATTTTTAAATGAACCAAGAATCCTCACTATAAAAACACAAGAAGACCAAAACCGGAGGTTTTTGAATATGGCCCAAGAATTAATATGTTCATCTTGTAAGAAGAAAATAACGAATATTACGGGCAGTGTCAGGTTCCTATGCCCAAAATGCGGGAAAGGTGAAATAATCAGATGCAAGAATTGCAGGATAATAGCAACTAAGTATGTTTGCCCTAGTTGCCAGTTTACAGGTCCGAATTAGGTTAAAATGGCTCAAGTTGTTATTACATTAAAAATAATGCCTGGTAGTCCTAAGGTTGATTTAGAGGGCATTAAAAAGAAAGCTAGTGCTTTAATTAAAGAGTTTGGCGGAGAGGTTGGTAAAGAGGAGATAGAGCCTATTGCTTTTGGTCTTAAAGCTTTAAAGTTGTTCTTTGTAATGGATGAAAGTATAGGATCAACAGAATCCTTGGAAGAAGATATCCAAAAGATAAACGGAGTTCAATCTGTTGAAGTTACAGATGTAAGAAGGGCTGTTGGTTAAGTTTTAAAATACTTCTCAAAAGATAAATCATTAGATTCTTCTGTTAAAAGCATATCTAAGTCATATTGCTTAGCAGTATCACAAGGTATTTTAAAGTCTTTAAAAGTTAAAGGATGTTCTCTTCTAGAAATATAAAAAAATAGTGCACGAAAAAAAAAAAATTTTATAAAAGTATTTCCCTGATTATTTTCATGCAGATCTTTTCTTCCAAACTTTTCATATATGCTTGACCACAAATTAGATATTTGTTCTCCTCCTTTATAATAAAAATTAAATATATCATCAAAAATCTCTTTTGCTAACTTTAACTTTTTTTCAGCTTCTTTTAAGAAAAAATTAGCATAGTTATGACATTTACCAAGCTCATCACCTATTTCTTTTTTTCTATGTCCATCTAGATATAAATCTAATACTTTTTTTTCTGTTTCAGTCAAGGGAGCAATAGTAATAAGCATATCAAGATATTCTTTTTCATAATTTTTTTCAGTAATATTGCTGGGGGATGAATGATGATAATATCTTCCAGGATTTTTTATTTTTATATGAGCATCTTCTAAGGAGATATTAGCTCTAATATTTCTCTTGTCACATAACAAATAATTATAAAGAAATCTGTGGAGATGATTATAAATACAATGATCCACCCAAGTACTAAAAGCACTTCCGTTTGAATCATACTTAGTTTTACTATCCAAAATTAAATCTTCTAATTTCTCACTTGCAGAGTACTTTAAATAATCTTCTATAAGTGGATTATTATTAGGTAAATGAATTCCTGTAAACCTCTTTAACACATATTTTACATAATGCTCATATTTTCCATATAAAAGTCCAGCAAATTCTTTTTTTCCTTGCCAAAAATTTTGAAGTAACAATAAATCTAATGCTTGGTTTTCCATATTTTTTACTGTATCTATTGTTAAATCTAGTTCTTTAGTAATTTTATTAATCAAATCATCAG